>JAQUYS010000031.1 GCA_028691765.1 Candidatus Nanoarchaeia archaeon
CCTTTTTGTTTCTTTTTTCTAAAAAGAAAATTAGAACCTAAATACAATTGCACTTAATCATTGTTAGTTGCGTCTTTTCGTAGAAAAGACCGAGGGATAGTGCAACGATTTTTCACGAAGTGAAAAAATCCCGAAGAGTTTAGTTTAAGTTTAGATTAATTTCGACCGAAGGGATTCTATATGTCCGAAGGACTGGGGGGAGTTCGTTCCTTAAAATGAGCAAAGCGATACATCAAGAACAAGAAGCAAGGGGGAGTTTGTTTAAAGGTTAGAAAAGTTTATAAAGTAGTAAAGTAATACTTTTTTAAGGGGTTTAATTTGGAAAATAATAAACAAATATTTGAAGATAGAATATCTTTTATAGGTGATAGAAATACTTGGCAAGATTTTGTTTATAAAGTCAAAAAAAATAAAAAGAAAGTTTGGCAAGAATTAGAACCAATATTAAAAAATTATATTAAAAGTAAATGAGGTAATATTATGCAAACAAGTTTATCAGAATATAAGAGCGAAACAAATTTTCCAGTTTCATTAGTTGTAAATAAAATTAATTCTGATGATGATTCTGTTTTACTAAATAAGTTCAAATATGGTCAATACTTTACAAAAATGGAAATAGTTGAAAGAGTATTTCAATTAATTCAAAAATATAAATATTATTCTAAAGAAATTTCTATTTTAGAACCTTCATCAGGTACGGGAAATTTCATATCTGTTTTATCTAAATTAAATTTTAGAAATATTACTAACTGTGAAATAGATCCGTCTTTAACAGATACCCCTATGGATTTTTTCAATTTCCCCGTTTCTAATAAATTTGATTTAATAATTGGAAATCCTCCATTTACAAAATATAATGTTGCAGAAAGTTATTATTATTCAAGTAAATATTCGGATTCAGAAATTAGTCCTGGTGTGTATTTAACTAAAAAGTTATTAGTTAAAGAAAAAGAAAAAATTGAAAATATATTTATTTTAAAATCATTATTACATTTAAATAATTCAAATTCTACTTTGGCGTTTGTATTACCTATTTCTTTTTTTATAAAAAATAGAAATAAAGAGATAAAAGAAAAAATATTGGAGAAATTTTCTACAATAATTATTTTTCAAAATGATAAAGTTTGGTTTGATTATCATATTCCTTGTTGTTTTGCAATTTTTACAAATTCTAAAGAGTTTGAGAATAAGATTATTACAATTTATGAAAATTCAGAATTTCATGAACACATATATGATTTAAAAGAAATTAATGAGGAATTAATCCCTGAAGTGATATTTAATAAAAAAAATAGTTCATTTATACAAGAACAAAAAGGCGATGAGCTACATAATTTTATATCAGATAAAAGAGTTAAATGTAAAAAATCGTTTAAGGAAAATAATGTTTCCGCAAAAAATATTTTAGAAAAGAAAATAATTCCAGTTGATTCAAAAGTTTCTGATTATAAACTGGCTATTGTTAGAGTTGGAAATTCAAGTGTGGGAAAATGTGGTTTAATTAACTCCGAAACAGATATACTTAATGATATGTTTTATATTTTTGATTTTAAAGAAAAATATTCTGATAATAAAAAATTTAAGGAAGACGTATGTGCTCAAATTAATAAAAATCAAGATTATTTTAAACAAATAACTTGTAGGGTTGGTAGTAAATCTATAAAAAAAGAAGATGTTTTTGGTTTTAAAGTAGAATTGGGTATTACAGAATGAAAAGTCCTCTAAAAGATAAAACCTTGGTATTTGAACAAGATTATATAGAAACAGAGATAAAATGGAATTTAAAATTAGGGGATAAAATATTCAAGAAATCAGATGTTAAAAATGCTGTTCAATGGCTTAAAGATGAATTGAAAGATAATTTAGAATCTGATCCTAAGGAAATTTGTAAATTGATAGATATTGCTTTTAATGATGTTGTAAAAAGGTAATAAAATGGCTGATTATAGAAGAACAAAATTTGAAAGAAGAATGAAAGCTTATCGCGATTTTCAAAAAAAGAAAGAACAAGAATCAAATGAAGATACAAAAGAAGAGAGAACTGTTTCTGAAGAAGACAAACAAAGATTAATTGATTTATGGAATAAAATGTCTAATCAGAAATGATGCTGTTTAATAAAACTATTATGTCATTTTTATGATTTTCTGAAGAATGGGCTAGTGCTTTAGCGATATCCATTATTTTAGTTTCATTAGGATTCCAAGTACATTTGGCACCTGATCCTAATCCTTCATTTAAATTAATTGTTCCATTTAAATTTGTTAATGTAATATTCGGGCTGTTTATTTTTATTAAAACAAACATGTGTGCGGCTAAAGTGTAATCGCCCATTTTAAAAGTTATTTTAACACTCAATGTTTCATCAATTATTTTTTCAAAAGAGTAAAAAATTTCTTCATATTTATATATTAAAAAATCAGTTATGGTTTCGTTTAATACGGTTTTTTGTGCAGCCCTGCTAGAATAATTTGAATCTTTTAAAGAAATTGTTATTTGTTCTAATTGTTCTATTAAATTTCTAATTTCTTCATTTGTAAATCTTTGGCGAATTAAGTCTATTAATTCATTATTTGTAATCATCCATTCAATATAGTGTTCTGAAGTAATTGTTTCTGATAAAGGTCTCGCTACGTGATTTCCATTTAAATCACATATACGAACTTTACTTCTAGGTGAAGTTAAGTTTAATACTATTCTCTCCTCAGATATATTTACTGATGTCATTTTCTTTAATTTTATTAAATATTCTCGCAGCGTGATTTATTTCTTGTTCGAATTTTACTCCTCGAAATTCAACAAGCATAGAAGGTTCTCCAAATAATTTAACATAATTGTTATAATTTATGTTGCACTGAATTCTTCTTTGATTTTTACTATCTATTTTATGTGTTATTGTTAAAAGACCTAATCTATCTTTTCTTTCATTTTTCCATTCTTTTGCAAAAGCAATACCTTGTTTTTGTCCTTCTTTTCCAGCAGGAAATCTTTTGATTTTTTTGTCAAACTCTTTAATTTCTTCTAACGTAATTTGACCTTTCATTAATTTTAAATGATTCAAGGTTATTTTTATCTCATCAATACTTTGAACAATTTTTTTATCTTTTACTTGTTCCCAACGACCAATTACTAATGTAAATGGCTCTTCTATTTCCCATATTCTGACCGTGCTACCAAATTCTAAGGCATTTGTTAATCCCATAAATTTCACACTTATAGGTATTTCTCCTTCAACATCCCATTTTTGAGTATAGTTTGTTGCTAATTTATCCACTTTTAGAATTTTCTTAACCCAATTTTCAAATATGAATCCATGATTTTGAACTTCTACCATAGAATTTATTTAAAAAGGATATATTATATAGATATTTAACAAATTTGTTAAATAAGTATAAAAAAAGAATCAAGTATTAATTATTTAGGTAAAAATGGATTGGAATTTAATTAGTTTAATAACAAGTAGTAAAGTTAGATTTAAAGTTTTAACAACTTTAAATAAAAATGAATTTACTCCTACTGAATTGAGTAATGAATTAGATATTCACATAAGTGCAGTAAGCCGAACTTTATCAGAATTAATTGAAAAAGAATTGATAGTTTGTCTTACTGATGATAGAAAAAAATTCAAATATTATAAAATATCTGAAAAAGGTAAAAATATATTAAAAAAAATAAATGATGAAACTAAAGTTTCTTTTGATTAAATTTAACTAAAGTGTTATCTCTGTTTTTTAATCGTTTGTTTGCTAAATCATAATATTTTTTTTCTATTTCGAAACCTATAAAATTTCTTTCTAAATCTTTACAAGCTAAAGCAGTGCTTCCACTTCCTATAAATGGATCTAGCACTAAATCATTTTTATTTGAAAACATTTCAAGCAATTCTTTAATGAATTTTGTTGGTTTTGGGGTTGGGTGATTAATGAATCCTTCTAATGGTTCAACCATTCTTCCTGGAGTATCAACAAAAATATCTTTGTTTTGTTTTTTTATTTTTGGATTACCTTTTTTAAAAATAAAAACAGACATGAATTTAGTATATCCGATAGTAGACCTAACGCTACCATTAGGACAATATAAAACTATTTGCCAATAATAAGTAAACGGATTATTTTTAAAAATTTCAGGAATATACTTAGTGCTGAAAAAAGTAATAAAAAATGAATCTTTTTTTAAAACCCTATAACAATCAGGTAATATCTTATAAAATTCTTTTAAGTCTTCGTCATTTTTTATTCCTTTTTTATTCAATCCATAAGGTGGGTCTGTTAGAACTAAATCTATTGATTCGTTTTTTAGCTTTTTTAATCCTTCAATAGCTTCAATGTTAAAAATTTTATTTTGATTAATCATCTAAACATGGTATAGACAAACGATTTTATAAGCTTTTTGTTATAATTTTTTGAAAATTTTTCGGTTAATTTACAAACTTCCCCTTTCTTTAATATAAATTTTCGAGCAACAAAGTTGCGAGTGTATATGTCTGAAAGACCTAACTCCCCCCCCCTTTTGTTTCTTTTTTTTAAAAAGAAAATTTGAACCTAAATACAATTGGAACTAACACTTCATATGCGAAAAAGGGCAAAATCTTATCTTTTAGCATCTATAACTCAAAAATTCAACAAATCAAATCCCAAAAAATGTAACCACTTCAAAGAAAATCTCAATTTTATTTATAAATAAATCTTATCATGATGATCATAATCTTCAAATGAAACTATTTTTGTTTCATGATTTATTTTAAAAACCAACACAAAATGACCAATATGAACTCGATTTAAGCTTTTCATATTATGATGAAGAAATTTATAACTATGTTCGGGATTTTGAAGAATGTTTTCAATTTTATTTCGAACTTTGGTGAACTCAATATAATCTTTCTTTTTTAATTTAACTAATTTTTTTATAATTGCATCACTATATTCATCTGAATACATTTAATTTACCTCAAAGCATTCTCTAAAACTTCTCTAGAAAAATGTTTGCCCTTTGTGATTTTATCAATTTTTTCTTTGTATTCAGGCCTTAAACCTTGTTCTAAAAACGAATCTTCATATTTGTTGACAACTATGTTAATTGCCTCAGATTTATCCTTGAGACCAAATTTAGCTTTTACAATATTTAAAACTCTATTTGTGTGCTCATCAATATTAATTACTGCTTGTACCATATATACATCACATACATAGATATACATATGAAATATATAAAACTTTCGATTAAAAATCCGTTAAATCTCCGGATTTCTCGTAAGAGATTATTTTAAACACTTCTACCAAATTAAATCATGGATCCAATCGAAGCAATGAAAAAAGAAATGCTTAGAAGAAAACTATCCTACAAAACAATACACACTTATATTTTCTATGTTAAAAAATTCCTCCTTTTCACAAAAGATAAACCAATAAAACAAATTTCAAAAAAAGATTGCAACGAATTCTTAAACCAATTCATGGAAAATAAATTACCCTGGTCAAAATTCAACGACGAAATTGCAGGTTCGACATTAAATGTAGCATTAAACTCAATAAAATTTCTAATGGAAGAAATATTAAGAAAAAGTATGCGATTAAATATTAAATACTCAAAAACACCAAAAACTTTACCAACATGCTTAACAAAAGAAGAAGTATTAATATTCATAAACACAATCACAAATCCAAAACACAAACTTCTTATCTCTTTAATGTATGGAGCCGGACTAAGAGTTTCTGAAGTTACAAAATTAAAACCACAAGATTTAGATATAACAACCAATGTTGGCTGGGTTAGACACGGCAAAGGAAATAAAGATAGACCTTTCATAATTCCAAAATGTTTAACAGAAGAACTAAAAGCAATCCTTCAACAAAATCCTATTTATATTTTTCCAGGAAGAAAATCACACTTAACAACAAGAAGTGTTGAAATGATAATCAACAACATAACTAAAAAATTAAAATGGAAAAAAAATATTCACCCACACACATTTAGACATTCATTTGCAACACATCTTTTAGAACAAGGAAGCGATATAACTTCAGTTCAATCTTTATTAGGACATAACGAAGCAAGAACAACATTAACCTATTTACACATAGTAAAACCAGAATTAATAAAAATAAAATCTCCTTTAGATTAAAAATCGTAAAATCTCCGGATTTCTCGCAGGAGAGTATAAATAACACCAAATCAAATTAATCCTATGAATGAAATAATGCTAAAATCAAAAATACATACAATCAGAGGAAAACAAGTACTGCTCGATAGAGACTTAGCACAATTGTATGAGATTGAAACAAGGGTTTTGAAACAAGCCGTAAATAGAAATAAAAGTAGATTTCCAAGTGATTTTATGTTTGAATTAAATGATTTTGAAATTAATTTAATGGTATCACAAACTGTGATACCTTCAAAACAACATTTAGGAGGTTCAAAACCATATGTTTTCACAGAACAAGGAGTTGCTATGCTTTCAAGCATATTGAAAAGCGAGTTGGCAATACAAATAAATATAAGTGTTATGAGGGCCTTTGTTCAAATGAGACATTTCTTACAGTCAAATGCAGAAATCTTTCAAAGACTAGACAAAACTGAACAAAAATTATTAATTCATGATAATAAAATAGAAGAAGTCTTTAATCTAATCCAAGAAAAAGATATAAAACCTCAAAAAGGAATATTCTTCGATGGACAAATATTTGATGCTTACAAATTTATAATTGATTTAATCAAATCTGCAAAACAAGAAATTATTTTAATAGATAATTTTATTGACGAAGACGTTTTAATATTATTCTCACAAACAAAATTACCTGTACTAATTTATACAAAAAACATTAATGAAAAACTTCTTTTATCATTAAAGAAATACAACCAACAATACCGCAACATACAAATAAAAGAATTCAACAAATCACATGACCGCTTTTTAATCATAGACAAAAAGATTTACCACATAGGCGCTTCCTTAAAAGATTTGGGAAAAAAATGGTTTGCTTTTAGCAAATTTGAACACTTGGAGTTATTAACCAAACTTCCTTAATCACTTTTCTCTTCTTAAATAATCCCCGATATCAATAACATTCTTATAAAGTATTTTACCTTTGTTCTTAGTTTTCACAGCATAACCTAAAACTTCATCTTTATTATTTAACACAATAACAAAAGAATCGTCTCCAAATCTTTCTACAATACTGTTTTCAAACAAATCCCTTCCACATGCAAAAAGCCAAGCAGATTTAGAGTCGACTTTAACTTTTTTATTTGTAAACGGAGCAAGCATTTGCAACAAAGCCATAGAAGGTTCAAAAAGTTTACTCTTTCTAGCCAAAGGTAACCCCGAACTAAAAGGAGGAAACTTTACCCCTTCAATCAATTTTTTAGTTTTAGGATTTAATAAATAATATTCTTTACCAATTATTTGAACATCTTCAAAAGGAAAATTCATTTTATTTAAATCGACAAATTTCTTCACAAACTTAGTTAATTCTTCCATTTCCATTTAAAAAGTGGTTAAGTTTTTATATCTACCTGTTTTTTGCTTTCTCATGTCAAGTAAAAACTTCACAAAAGCATTGCAGAAAAAAACTGCCCTGAAACACATAGAAAACTTATTTCAACATCAAAATGAAGTTATAACTAAAGATATTTCTCTTGCACAAAGGTACTTGGACACAATCCGGAAATTAGCAATGTCCTTTCGGATACGGCTTCCTAGAGAAATAAAACGAAGTTATTGCAAACATTGTTATACTATCAAAACACCTGAAAATACCAGAACTCGTTTAAAAGGAAGCAAATTAACTATTTTTTGTAAGAATTGCAACAAATTTACTAGAATTCCATATAAATGAACCCTGTGCTACTCGAATTCTGTCATCAAAGTCTTTTAGACACCTCTAGTTTCAAAAGGACACAGGGGTAAATGTAGGAAGAAAAACCCATTTATAAACATTGGTTAAAATTATAAATATTACCAAAATCTCTATTTTTATGGTTGGAGCATATGTTTTTGATTTTGATGGTGTAATTAACGATAGTTTAGATTTAGTGTATTATTTTAACAAAATAATCGATCCAGATTTAACCTTAGAACAATATAAAAAAAGATTTGAAGGAAATTTATATTCATCCACAGATGTAACTCCAGAAAAAATTTTACAATATTTTCAATTAAAAGGAGATGCAACTGAAAAATCTCTTTTAAAACCACACATTAAAGAAATACTTATAGAATTATCTAAAAACGCACCCCTATTCATAATAACTTCGGATAGAACGCCTGCGGTACAAAAATATTTTCAAAATCACGGAATTGCTCAAATTATAACTCAAATATATGGTGTTGAAATACATCATTCAAAAGAAATTAAATTTAGTATGTTGTTTAAAGACCACAACTTAACAAAAGAAGAATGTTTATTTGTAACCGATACTCTTGGAGATATACTCGAAGCCCATAAAGTTGGTGTAAAAACAATAGGTGTGACTGAATTTGGTTTTCATGACGCCCTAACACTTCAAAAAGGCAACCCGTACAAAATAATATCTAAATTGGAAGAATTGTTGTATTTCTAATAAGTACTACTTTAAAGTAACAACAAAACCGAAAGATTTAAATACTAGTACATCTCAACTATTGTTACTGGTGAGTAACAATGAGTGAAAATAGAATTCCTGTGGGAATAGGTGTATCGATTGATGGATATATTTTACCTATACCTAGAGAACATATTGGTTGGTCTGAAGACGAATTAAGAACGGTTAAACTAGGTGATCCTATATTTTATGATGGTCCTTCTAGAGGTCGTTTGGCACCAGGAAACCTTTTGCTTAAAGCAGAAAAAGCGTATTATTCTAAGGAAGAGGCATTAAACGACTTAAAGCAATTTCCATATCACATTTTAAAATCTGACGAGGTGCATTTTTATGAATGATTTTGAGTTAAAACGAGAATTAGCTAAATTTAAAGATCCTGAACCTAAAACTGAGGTTTGGGGATTTAAAGTTCAATCCGACAAAGGTATTGAGAAAACATTACAATATGATTATTTTGGATTAAATGAAAAACGGTTTAATCAAGAATCAGCCAACAATATGTACCCTCATTTTTCAATACAATACTTAGGTTCTCCTTCTGAGAATGAATTAGTGGTTAAATTAACAAATGAAGGTTTAGCAAATGAAGGATTTTATGTAAAAAATTGGTATAAAATTGAGGAGAGAGTCTAAATGACTAAATTAAAAATTAAATTAGGAAAAGGTCTTGTTTTAGAAGCTCCAATTAATCTAAATATGGATGTTGAAGAGTGGAAAAGAATGACCTCATACATAAATTCATTATTAAATATTAAAAGGTGAGATTAATGAGTGAAGAAAATCATGATGAATATGAGGAAAATTTGTTCGAAGATTTTGGAGAAGGTTTTGAAGATGAGTTTGAAGTAGAAACTGAAAAATCATACGAAGAAGCCTTTGAAGAAGAACAAGAAAAAGAAGCTAAAGATCAAAAACAAGCTGAAGAAGAATTTCTTAAAGATGAACAAATTGATGAATCAGAATATGAATTTGACTCAGTTGTTGGTGGGAGAGATAAAAAACCAATAATGAGTTTACTAAACAAAGGAAAATTATCCAAATACGAAATGGATGATTTGCTTAACCAATTATAATCTTAATTTGAGGGGCTCTCAAATTAAATCTCAATATAATCACCTCACATACACACCTGCTTTTGAGAGCCCCTCATTATTTTCTTAACAGTTAGCTTTTTATTCTCCTTCTTATTCCTTAACTTATGGAAATTATTTCGCAAGGAGCAGAAGCAGTAATTGAATTAATAGATGGCAAAATACATAAAAAACGAATATCAAAATCATACAGACATCCCAAGTTAGATAATAAAATAAGAATTTTTAGAACTAAACGAGAACAAAAAGTGATGAAGAAACTTTCTGAACTTGGAGTAAATGTTCCAAAATTATTTTCTTCTGAAGATGAATACACCATTGTAATGGAATATGTGGATGGAAAAAGATTAAGAGATGAGTTACCTATGCAAAAAGACAAACTAATCCTTGTTGGAGAATGGTTGGCTAAAATGCATGACGAAGGAATAATTCATGGAGATTTAACAACATCAAATATTTTATTAGATAAAAAGGATAATTTATTCTTAATCGATTTTGGTTTATCTTTTTTCTCACAAAAAATAGAAGACATGGCTGTAGATATACATCTATTAAAACAAGCTTTCCAAAGTACACATTATAAAGAAGCGGATGAGTTATTTGAACAATTCCTTAAAGGATATTCCGGAGCTAAAAATTTAGATAAAATTATGCTTCAATTAAATGAAGTTCAACTAAGAGGCAAAAACAAACATTAAAAGAAGAATTTTTAAACTCTCAATTCTAACAAAATACTTATGATAAAAAAAATATTCATTTTTTTGGTATTAACTATATTATTTTCTTCGTTAATTTCAGCAGTAACTTTAAATCAAATTAAAAGTTTGACTTTACTTTCAGTATCTGAAGCCGAAAATGAAACTTATGTTGGACATACAGCTAAATTATATTTACAAATACGTCCAGGAGGAGGAGCCATATTCATAGAAAGTTATCCTCTTTCCAAAATGGATACACAATTGTCTGCAAAAATTGCAAATGATGTTGCTTGCTCATTAACGAACATAGATTGTTCTAAATATGATTTTTTTTACACCATACGTGCAGATGCCCCAATTGTTGGAGGTCCTAGTGGAGGTTCAGCTATAACCCTTTTAACTCTTGCTATGTTAGAAGAGGTTCCTGTAAGTGAAGAAATTGC
>JAQUYS010000032.1 GCA_028691765.1 Candidatus Nanoarchaeia archaeon
AAATACATCGTATATCCAACCACTATCTTTATTTTGAAATGCAGAAATAGTTGAAGCCCACAATTTATCAGCATCTCTAGAATAATCCAATGTAGAACTTAATGTTAACCAAATCAAATGTTTTTCACAACCTATTTCTACATTGTTGAGTTTCAATAAAGTTTCATCATTAATATTTTCAAAAATACCTTCCCCTTTGTAAAAAGAATCGTGTAATTTCTTGATAATTATTTTTCCCTTTTCTTTATCTAATTTCATTTCAATTTTGCCTCAATATCTTTTTTCAATCTTAAATAATTAAAGTCATCTAAAGCTCTTTGACCTGAAACCATTGAAGAATAAATTACAGGTATCCCTTTAACAGAATCATCAGAAGTATAATCTAAATTTCCATGATTCATTTCATAAACTAATTTAGAGGCAAATGCATTAGTAATTATAACTCCTTTAGGTTTATAATACTCAAGTTGCATTTTGAAAAAATCAAATATTTTTTCTTTTAATTTTTCTTTATCAATTATGTCTTTAATTTTATGTGCTTTAGTTTCTTTATAATAAACTAAATCTGCAAATAAAACATATTTACCATTACTTTTTCTAATTGAAGATAAAACATTAAAATTTTCCTTTAAAATATCTTTTTTTGATTCTAAAAATCTAGGAATTTCCCAAAACATTCGATAGTCTAAAGGTTTTACAAGTTCATAATTATTTTTAAAATATGAAGGATACGTCCAACCTTGTTTTTTACATTCCTCGGCAATGTTTTCATCCGAATCAACATACATTAGAAAACAGTCTGCTTTTTCTTTCCCTTTATCAATATCCGATGAAGAAGGATTTATCCCAAATATTAAAATTAAATCATCTATTTTATAATCATCAATTTTTTGAGGTTCAAGAGAACAATTCTCTAAATTAGAATTATTTGTGTGTTCATGGATTAATTCATTAATCTCTTCAGATTTCTTTAATAATTCGTCATAGGTCATTTAAACATCCTCATTTGAAGTATAAATATAAAAATCAAATTTAAAAACATCATATTTTTTAGCACACCATACAACAAGTCCTTCTGAAAAAATTTTTTCTGAAATTTCCCAACCAAAATCTTTCACATCTTCAGTCGTTGCATATTTTTCAGGAACTCTCATAAGAATTAATGCAGAATATTTTGAATTCGTAACTTCTTTTTTTAATAATTTCATTAATTCATTAAATGAGTTAGTGCAAATAGAAAATGTTTTTATTGGTTTTCGTGAAAGTAGAGGTTTTACTAAAAAATAATCTAATTCAACAATTACTTCAGATACAAAATCTCCGTTCTCATCGTCATTATGTCCTTCAAATCCTATTTGTTTCATCATAACCTCGCTATCTTTCCAGCATCTGTTAAAACAATACCTTCATCTTCAGTTTTTTCAACCAAACCTTGAGAAATTAAATCATCAACAGCACGATAAACCATTGCAGTCGACAATCCTGTAGAATCTGCTAAAGTTTTATGAGAAGCAATCTTATTGGATTTTATTCCATCCATAATCTTTTCTTGACTTTCAGTTAATTTGATAGATAATATTGGAAGATAAACAACCTCTCCTTTCTTATCTCCTTCAGGATAATAAGCTATTTTCTTAACAAATCCGGCTCTAGCATAGGCACCAAATAAAACACCCATACTTTGAGTTTTACGACCAGAAGTTATATTTATTATAATTTGCCCATCAAAGTGAACCTTATCAATTATATCCACAACTTTAGATGCAATTTTTACAATATCATATTGAGGTATTTTTACTGTTGAAACATCAATTACTCTTCCAAGAGAATTTTTTATCAATTCCAAAGATTTTTCTATAGTTTCGTCAGGTTCATCCGTCACCAACAAAATTAATTTATCAGGACTTAATTTTGTGCAAGAAAGTAAAACTGGATCAGGATTAAATAGTGTTGAAATTAATATTCGCTTCATAGACTTCCCCCTGTCATTCTCATCTATTAAATCCTTAATAAAGGTTTCCATGCTTCCGTTTACAATTCTACCTTCTTTGAGAAAAATGTCTTCAATTATGTCGTCCATCTTTTTAACAGCGTTTTCCAAAGAAACTCCGCCATGAATGTCTGTTAAATCAACTACCGCATAATTATAAGGATAAATTCGTTCATCATCAAACTCAACTTCTTTGTGTCCTGTACAAACAATCATGTAATCGTACTCTAATTCATCGTTAACATCGATTTCTTTGTTATATTCTATATCTAATCCTTGCGAAAGTATGTTTTTAATGACTGAAAGCGTGAAATACTGTGTTTTATCCTTAGAACAAGGAATGCCTAACTTTTCTAAAAGTTCGAGCTTAATTTGCCGTTTATGATTATTTACAAAGGTTTTGTTCTTCTCATAAACAATTACTTCATGTCCTTTCTCCTTTAATTTCTTAGCACCGTAAAGATTTACAGTCGAAGCACCCACAAACACAATTTTTGCCATGTAGAAAGCAAATTCTACCTTATTTATATATTTTTCTATTGAAAGTAGAAGTTTATACTATTTTGTAGAAAAGTTTAAATATTAGTTAAAAATAACTTTTTGCAAGAGGGTAGAAAATGTTTAAAAATAAAATAAATAAAAAAGAAGAAGTGGATCTTGATGAATTATTGTCAAGAAACATCTCAAAAAGTTCTTTATTAGATTGTGATTGGAATGATTTGTTTCAAATTCTAAAAAAATCAAAAAAGATAGAACTACGAAAAGGAAAATTAGGAAACGTGGAAAACTATAAATATTGTTTAGCAATAATCAAAATGAATAGAAAAACCACCTTAGATAAGGTTTGTGAAATATTAGAACCCATTTCTACAAATATTGAGTACATTAATCAAATAATTTTCGATGAGGGTGTTAAAAAACCAGAAATAATTTTTTTATTAATAAAATAAAGGTGAATAAAATGGTAGACTTTAGAAAAATAAAAACAAAATATGTTTTAAACAAATTAAAGGAAACAGACGATAAAGAGTTAATTGAAACTTTAATGAAAATTGAAGATTATATTGAAAAAAATCCAAATCAAATGTTTGCTTGTATGAACTTTGACAACTTAAAAAGAAATCACAATGAAGATTATTTAGAAATTTTAAGAGAAATGAAACCAAAAGAATATGTTAAAAGAAACTTGTTAACTGAATTCGATAAAAAAATAGAAGAAAAGGAAAAAGAGTTAGAAAGATTAAGAGAAGAAAGAGAAAACAAAGAAACTGAATTAACTTGGGAAATAATGCAAAAAATGAGCGAATAATTTTATTTTGTATTACATTCTCCGAGGAAAATATATTTACTAAAGAAGCCTTATATCTTTTGGTGATATAAATGGCTGATGAATTTTTAGGTAAATACAAAAAAGCATTGAAAGATGCAAAGAATGAAAAAGAAGTAGACAATGTTTTGAATAAATTATATTCAGATGGATTTGAAGATGGTTCAAATGAACTTTGAAAAACGGAGTCCTCCAGATGGATAGATGCTATGGCTCCCGGGCGGGGCTATATATACACCACAGTCTTTTGGTGGACTCTCGATTTTTACACTGCATTTTTCTTGCCAGAATCAACATTATTCTGTTCTTTTATTCTCTTTTTTAGAAATTCTATAACTTCATCCAAAGTTTTACAATTATATGTTTTTAGAAGTCTTTCTTTCTCTTTTTCAAACATAAGTTCATTAAAATAATCCATAGCAAATCACCAAGTAGGTAAGGTTTGTCATGATATTTCTAATTAACTCGGAGTTTGTATTACAATTAATTCTCACTGAAATTAATAACTTCTTTTAAAGAATTATCCTCAAATTTATCTATAAACAAAATTTCATCAACATTAATAGTCTCATCAATTTCTTTAATTGTATTTATTATTGTTTCTTTTGAAAAAGTAGTTGTCAACGCAATAACTTTCGAACCTGCTCTTATTCCAGAAACAATTCCTGCAGGTGCATCTTCAAAAACTAAACAATCTTTACAATCAATATTTAATTTTTCTCCAGCATAAAGATAAACATCAGGAGCAGGTTTATGTTTTTTAACCATTTCTGAACGAAAAATATTATGATTGAACTTATCACTAATTTTCAACCTTAAATCGATTAAATCAAAATATTCTTTATTACAAGCAGTGACAATTGCAACAGGACAATTAAAATGACTTTTTAATTTTTCAAAGAAAGATTCAAAACCTTGCATGTAAGGAATTTCTTTTTCATAAAATCTTTTTTTATTTTCTTTTCTTCGAATATCGAATTCTTCTCCAGAAATAGGTAGTTTGTGATGTTCAACAAGTAAATTCATTCCTTCAATATCTGATTTTCCAACCATTCTTGGTTTTAAGAAATCTCTATCATAACCTTCATTAAATTCTGCAAGTAAATCTGCACAAGCTTTATCGTTGTACGATTCACTATCAATAACAACTCCATCCAAATCAAATAATAATCCTTTTACCATGTTATTTAAATTGTTTGAATATATAAAAATATTTCTATTTATTACAATTCAATATAACTTGAAAATGGTTTGTCTGATTTCATTTTTTGCTCAAGTTTTATAGATTCAATCATCTTCATCATTTGTTCTAGTCTTTGTTCTTGATCTGTTAATTTTTGATCTCTTTCTTTTGCTTTTTGCTCTTCAGTAGCCAATTGCTCTTGATGATGAATGGTCTCTTATAGAGGAATCTTTTGTTGCGCCATTTGACTGGGCTGAAGGATTTTATATAAGTGAAGATGGAAGTACACTTCATAGTTATCCACACACTCCTATTGATATGTTCGGCGATAGCGATACTTGGACTGCTGTAGCAGCACATGGAAAGGGACCATTATCAATGAGTAGTATCCTTGGAGAAGAAACTGAAGAAGGATGGCATACATATCATGCTTGCGCACCTCCCAGATTCTTGAGTTGGTCTTTAACAAAAGTTTCTGATTAATTTGAAATAATGTAAATGGGCTACATTTTGTTATTTTTGTAGACACCCATCTTTTCCCCCTACATTTACTTTTTTCAATTGTAAGGGGAATTTTACCCTTTATTTTGTAATTGTAAATAAAAAAGAGAGTAAGTTTTTTTGATCACCCTTCAAGTCACGCATTGGGCAGTCGAACGGGCGGGGCTACCACCTTTTTGAGGACCTCAAGGACTCTTTATTCTAATTTAGCACAAGAGTTATAATAAATGTCTAATTTTGCACTCTCTAATGTCATGCATCTGGCAGTCGAGCATAATTTAATTGATTCTCAATTGTTTGATTCTCAAAAAATCTCAAATAAGGGAAAATAACTAAAAATATGTACCTACGCAAATCAACAAAATCTAAAAAAATTTACTGCGCAATTTACACAAATAAAAACTAACTTTGTACAATATTGTCTAAAAACCTTAAATTAAGCCAATAAAAGACTTATACAAAATGCGCGTTTTACATATAAAGAATTAATTTTACTGCGCAAAATAACAATATTTAAATATAACATATACCCAACAAAAGTATGTCTTACTCAAAATCTCAAACAGATAAAGCAGGAGATATTTTAAGAAAAAATAATCTTTCAAAAGAAGATGCTGATAAAAATATGGAAATATTGAGCGCATGGAGAGAAAAACACATTTATCCATTGACAGTATTTAACAGACGACTTAAACTATTTTCTGAAAAACTAGATAAATCCGCTTTAATTGTAAATAGACTTAAAAGAGTTCCTTCTATAGTGAATAAATTAAATAGAATGACTTTAAAATTAACTCAAATGCAAGATATTGCAGGATGCAGATCTATTATGGGAAATGTTGATTTAGTGTATTCTCTTTACAAAAACCACTATAAAAATGGAGATTTAAGACACAAATTAGTTAAAGTTAATGATTATATTATGAATCCTAAAAAAGATGGTTATAGAAGTTTACATTTAGTTTACAAATATATTAGTGATAAAAATGATAAATATGATGGTTTACAAATTGAAGTACAAATAAGATCTAAATTACAACATATTTGGGCAACGGCTGTTGAGACTGCAGGGTTTTTTAAAAAACAACAATTGAAATCAAACAAAGGAGAAGATAAGTGGCTTCACTTTTTTAAATTAGTAAGTTCTGCATTCGCAATAGAAGAAGAAATGCCTCTTATTGAAGGAGTTTCAAAAAATAAATCTGAATTATATAACGAAATTATACAATTAGAAAAAGAACTACAAGTAAAAGTTAGAATGAAACAATGGGCAGATACAATTGATTATCTACGTCATGTAAAAGATGAAAGGGATGTTCATTTTTTTCTTTTAGAATTAGATTTAATACAAGACAAATTATTGGTAAGAGTATTTAATAAAAGACAAGAAAAGAAAGCTATTGCAAAACTTCTTGAAATTGAAAAGAAAATTTATGATAATCCAAATTATGATACTGTGTTAATTGGAGCAGACACTTTAAAAAATTTAGAACAAGCGTATCCAAACTATTTCTTAGATACAAAAGAGTTTATTAAAAAATTAGATAAGATTTTAGACTATAAATAGGTGTCTACATTTTTAGAGTTGTTTTCTCAGGTGTCTACATTTTGATATTTTTGTAGACGTCAACTCGAGAGTACACTGGGTTGAGTGATGTTCAAAAATAATCCTTTTTGACACATAAAATATAACATTTTTATTGCATTCAAGAGCTCTGAAATTCTAAATGTACTTCAATTTTGTACTTTTTTCACCATTTTAAGCATAAAATAGGAATAAATTTATAAAAGAAACAAAGTAAAATATGTTTATTAGAGTAAAAACTAACAAAAAAGGTGAAATTATGGTAATGGGACATTGCATGAAATGTAAAGATAAAAAAGAAATAAAAAACGCAGTAATGAATAAAACTGCTAAAGGAATTCATATGGCAAAAGGAACTTGTGTTAAATGTGGAACAACAGTTTGTGCTATATTGGGTAAAGAAGCTGCTGAGAAAGCTATGAAAGCTGGCGAAGCAAAAAAGAATTTTTAATTCTTTTATTTTTTTAATAAAAAACTTTATATATTGATTAAATTGCCTTTCTAGAATGAAACATATTAAACCCGAAAATAAATTAAAATCTACCTTAAAAGAATTTTTCTCATCAAAATTCAATGTGTATTTAACATTGATATTAATTATATTGGGTGGTTTGTCTTTTTATTATACTTCTGATTTTTCAACAAATGATGTAATTGATTCCGAAATCTCAATACATTTCTTTTATTTACCTACTTGTCCTCATTGTTCTGAACAAAAACCAATTTATTATGAGTTAAAAGAAGAAAGAACAGACATTCAATTTTATGAACACGATGCATCTTCAAAAGAAGGGTCTCAGTTATTTTATCAAATGGCTAATGACGCGGGTTTAGATACTTCTAAACTTGGAGTGCCAACTATTTTTATTAATCATCATGCTCTTGTAGGAGTTCAATCTAAGGAAAATATTTTAAATGCTGTTGATACTTGTCTTAATGAATGTAAAGGCGAAGAATTTCAAAAAGAAGAATTTCAACAAGTAGAAACAAGTTATGCAAATTATGAACTTCCCTTTTTAGGTAGAACTGATCTTACAAAATGGTCTTTGCCTAGTTTAGCAATAATTCTGGGATTGATTGATGGTTTCAATCCTTGCGCTATGTGGGTTTTAGTTTATTTGATTGGTTTGTTGATTGGAATAAATGATAAACGAAAAATTTGGATTATCGTAGGAAGTTTCCTTTTTGCATCAGGAACATTATATTTCTTATTCATGACTGCTTGGATAAATGTATTTTTATTATTAGGATACATTCAAATATTGACCATTCTTATTGGTTTAGTTGCATTAGGTGGCGGAATTTTGAGTGTAAAAGAATATATTGAAACGAAGGGCGCATTAGTTTGTAAAGTCGAAAGTCCGGACAGCCATAAAAAAATGATGTCTAAAGTTAAAAATATTGTTAATGAACCTATAACGTGGGGTTTAATTATATCTATAATTGGTTTGGCGTTTGTCATTAATTCAGTAGAATTTGCTTGTTCAGCAGCAATTCCTGCAGTATTCACACAAATTTTAGCATTAAGTAGTATTGGTATTTTCAAAACATATTTGTATATTGGATTATACACTTTATTTTTCATGTTAGATGATTTAATAATATTTGGTATGGCTGCATTTGCGATTGGTAGTTCTTTGGGAGAAAAGTATTCTAAGTTTTGTAGATTATTTGGTGGAATACTTATGTTTGGACTTGGTTTGATTATGTTGTTTGCACCGCATTTGCTAAGGTAAGTTTACCAACATATTTATAACTAAAATTAGATTCTTGACTTTTATGGAATTAATAGAAGAAAAAGTAAATAAAGTTAGACGAAGATATTCTAATCCTAACAATTTCGAACAATTAATTAAAGAAAAATTGCTTTTAGTCAATTTTGATAAACTGAAATACCATGTTCAATCTATTGAAAGTGGTGAATTGTATGCTTGTTTGAAATTGAGTGAAAGCCCCGTATTATATTATGGTAAAAATGAAGATGGAAAAATAAATGATATTCTACAAATATTAGAAAAAAAATATGATATCAAAATTAGATTGAAACAAAATATTATTTTTGGACTATATGAAATGTATGAAACAATTAATTGTTTTGAAACTCCTTTAGAGTTTAGTTTTAGAAAATAAAAAAATTAAATTAAATCTATTTTTTTAAGAAGTTTCATTCCGCCAACATATGGTTGTAAAACTTTAGGAATTGTAATCGTTCCATCTTCTTTTTGATTGTTGTTTAATATTGAGATTAAAATTCTATTTGCTACTCCGCCTGTTGCATATATTGAATGAGCATATTCTAATTTCCCGTCTCCTTCATACCGTATATTTCCTCTTCGGCATTGAAAATCTCCTGTATCGCCTATGCTTCCAACTTCAGCCCATCTTTTTTCTGCCCCTAACCAAACTTCCATATCTCTTTCAATTTTAGCTTTTCCAGCCATATCATTTGCTCTAAGAGTAATTATTCTAAATGGCAATTCTAAAGATTTGTAAAGTTCTTTCATGTTTTCAAAAATTCCTTCATATTCTTCTTGAACTTTTTCTTTTGTAGTAATATGTATTAGTTCTACTTTATCAAATTGGTGCGTTCTATACAATCCTTTATCGTCTTTATTTGTTCCTGCTTCTCGTCTAAAACAAGGAGTATACGCAGTAATTTTTAAGGGGAGGTTTTTTTTGTTAAAAGTTTCATTTGCATATATTGACATTATTGAAATCTCAGCAGTGCCTACAAAAACTTTTCCATCTTCAGTTCTATAAACTTCTTTTTCTCCACCAGGATAATGTCCCGTTATGTAAAGATTTTCTTCATTTACAAAATAAGGTGGATGAACTTCAAAATATCCTTTTGCTCTCCAAAAATCTAAAAGATAATTTGTTATTGCTCGAACTAATCTTGCTCCATCACCATTAAGAATCCAACCTCTATCACCTGAAGCTTTAATTCCTCGTTTGAAATCAGCTAATCCTAAATCGGTTAAAACATCCCAATTTGTTTTTGGTTCAAAAGAAAATTCTTTTATTTGAGCATCAATATATTCTTCTTTATTTTCATTTCCTCTTGGAACTCTATCATCCAATATATTTGGAACTTGATATTTTAACATATCAAAGTTTTTTTGTAGTTGTTCTAATTGAGGTTCTTTTTCTTTTAGCGCTAAAACCACTTCTTTCATTTGAGAAATGATATTATTTGCGTTTTTTCCTTCTTTTTTTAATTTATTTACTTCGTTTGAAGAAGAATTTCTTTTTTGTCTTAATCCTTCTACTTCTTTTTTTATGGAATTTAAAGAATGATATGTTTGTATAAGTAAGTCTACATCGACTTCTTTTTCACGATCTTTGATCATTTGTTTAACTTTTTCTTTGTTTTCAATTATGTAATCCATGCTTAACATATTTATTACCTTTTCAATGTTTAACAAGAGTTATCTTTTTCTTTATTTAAATTTTGCTTAAATATTAAAAGATTAAATTTATAAGTAAGGCCTTTTTCATGGTTTCACTGATTAAAATGGACGAATATATAGAAATGCTTAAACGAAAACAAAAAGAAACTGGAAAACAGCCAATGCCATATAAACAAAGAAATCTTGCGATTTATCCGCTTGTTGAACCTTCCTTAGGTGAATTTGCTGCAGGAATAGATCTTGGTGATGAATTTGTTGCTAAATACAAATGTTATGCAACTCATGAAGAATGTTACAAATGTAATCCTATTTATACTGCACAAGGAACTCAAATAGGAAGTCATTGTGTAAAGCGAGTTTGCGATATGGAGGATATTAAAGATTGTCCTTGTATAAAGAAAGAAAAAGAAGACATAACTATTCCTCAAAAATATCCTAACATAGCTGATTTAGTATTGTCTAAAATAAATTGATTTTTTTATTTTTCTTCTTGAGATAATAATTCTTCTCGTATTATTGTTTTAGGTAAGGATAAATATTGTCCTGAATATATTCTGTCATTCTCGCCCAGAATTTTGTTTTTTACTTTTTTGAATTTTTTACTATCTGAAGTGCAATATTGTTTTATTAAATCATCTATTCCCGTCATAACTTTTACAGTTACATTTGAATTTCGAGGTTCATCTTTTTCTCCAATTTCAATATCTTTAATAATTTCTGCACCATAAATATTATTTAATTCTTTATATACTTCGAATATTGTTTCTTTATGAGCATTAACATTTAAAAAAATGGTG
>JAQUYS010000033.1 GCA_028691765.1 Candidatus Nanoarchaeia archaeon
GAACAATCTAAATGGTCTCTAGTAGTTAAAGGCGTATTCAATATATTTGGTTCGGGAATGAACGTTAAAGTCGCAACTAAATAAGAACTCAATAAAAATGCTAAAACTAACAAAAATATGTGTCTAGACCTCATCATACCCTCTATTATTTCAGTTGGTTCATTTATAAATATTATGTTGATTTACGACCCATTTGTAATTATATTTAAATACTAGTCCCAATTCCCTTTTCTTCGCTTCTATTTTTTAAAGGTGCGACTATGGATTTTACATTACATGAACTATTTGCGGATATTGGAATTGAAGGCCAAAAAAAACTATGTGAAAAAACAGTTACTTTAGTTGGTATTGGTGGTATTGGTTCTTCTGTTGCAGAAATTTTAGCACGTGCTGGTGTGAATCTTAGAATTATTGATAAGGGTCGAATTCTTGAAAAGGATATTATGAAGCAGTGTTTGTATAGGCTTGAAGATATTTCTAAATTTAAAGCTAAGCAATCTAAAAAAATACTTGAAGAAATTAATTCTCAATTGAAGGTTAAAACTTTTCATGAGGATTTACATGCCGGTAATATTTTTTTAATTGAATCTGATTTGGTTGTTGATTTAACGAATAATATGGCTACCTCTGATTTAGTTAATAAATATTGTTTGGAAAAGAAAATTCCTTTGATTTTTTCTAATTATGCAGGATCCAAGGGGCATGTTTTAATTGTTGATAGATCCCAATATAGTGGTGTTGGACCTTGTGTTAATTGTATTCGTGAGAAATTGGAATTTAAAGATAAATCTAAATTAGGAGTTTATGTTCCCGTAACTTATTTATTGGCTTCTTTGGTTGCCAGTGCAGTAATAAAAAATTTACTTAATTATGGCAATGTTGCTAAGTTATTAAATGTCGACGTTATGAAGACAGATATACGACACGAAAGTGTTGAGAAAGATAAAAAATGTTCGGTGTGTTCTGTGTTGTGATTTTATGATTGATGAAACTTTATTAAATAAATTTAAGGAAAAATTGATGCAATCTAATCGTCCTTTATTTTTATTTGATGACGATCCAGATGGGCTTTGTTCTTTTCTTTTATTATATCGTATGTTGGGGCGGGGTAATGGTTGGCCTGTTAAAACTTCATATGTTCCTTTTGGAATGGTTGATAAAATAAATAATTATCAAGCGGACTTGGTTGTGATATTAGATAAGCCTGGTTTAGAAGACGGAGTTTTAGAGGGAATTCAAACGGAAGTTATTTGGCTCGATCATCATCAACCTGTAAATCCTAAAAACACTTTGTATTTGAATCCTCGAAATGGGGATGACAAAGACAATTCTTGCACCAGTTATTGGTGTTATAGAATTGCTAAAAGAGATTTATGGATTGCGGCGGTTGGTATTTATAGTGACTGGCAAACTCTTTCTGAGGAAATGTATTCTGAATTCAAGGAAAACTTTGGCTCTTTGCTTTCTAAAAATGAAGTTGAAACTGCGTTGTTTAGTTCTGAAGATATGAGTAAATTATGTAGGATTTTTTCGTTTAATTTGAAGGGGAGTAATAGTGATGTTTTAAGCTCAATAAAAATTTTATCTCGTGTTGAAAATCCATTTCACATTTTGAATGGTGAAACTTCTCAAGCGAAATTATTGTTAAAGCGTTATGAAAAAAATAATGCTGAATATCAGAATTTATTGAATTCTGTTGAAGTTACAGAGGATAAACTTTTGTTGTTTAATTATACTGAATCCGATAATTCTTTTACCGCAGATTTATCTAATGAGCTTTTGGTGAAATATCCTGAGAAAGTTATTTTAATTTCTCGACAAAAAGGAGATTCTTATAAGTGTTCTTTGAGAAGTGCTAAGGTTCCAATCGTTGATAAATTGCAAAAGGCTTTGGCGGGAACTAATGGTGAAGGTGGCGGTCATTCTTATGCGTGTGGCGCAGTAATTCCTGTTGAACAATTTCCAACATTTTTAGAAAACTTTAGAAAAGAGTTAAGTCTAAATTAAATTTGATTAATGTTTTATCAGGATGTTCTAAATGGTTCGTTTTTGTATAATGTTCGACTAATTCTTCTATGAATTGTTTTTTTGTTTTGTGATTTACTTCGTTTGTATCAGTGAATATGTGTTTTATTGAATCGTATGAAAAATTTATTCTCGGATTGGTAAATATTTTTCCTTCGTAGGTTGCATCAAATTTATGAGTTAATTCTAAAAATTGTTCTAATGAATTTTCTTGACTCGGGATTAAAAGTAGTTTATGATTTTTTGAAGTTTGTTTTAGAAATCCAAAATAGATTTCATCTTTGAACTCGAAATCTCCTATGATGATGGATTCACTTACATTTAATCTTTCTAAAAGATAAAGTTCGTAAATTTCCATGATTTTTTGAATTGAAGAATTGCTTTTATATTTTGTTATTCGAAGCCTTTTTAAATAAAATAAAACTTCTGCAAGTATTGCCTCCTTGGCTTAGTGGCTATAGCGGCTGCCTAGTAAGCAGCAGGTCCTGGGTTCAACTCCCAGAGGAGGCTTTTCTCGGGTTTTCAGAATACGGCGTACAGCTAGGAGTAGATTGAAGTTTTCTTGTAGAATATTTATCAAGGGAGTTGAACGTAGTTCCTCATTAAGAGATGCCAAAAATATTTCATTTTTGAGCACAACTCCCAGAGGAGGCTTTTTCTGATTGCGGATTTACAGAATACAGAACACAGATGGTTTTTCTTTCAGAAATAAACTTAAATGAGTTGAACTGCAGTTATACGGGTTGTATTGTTACTTTAGAGTGGTACTAAAACGAAAGGTTTATATATAGGTACTTCTTTACAGTGATTACAAATACTTAGTCATATTGACGGATGAGTTGATTTGTGGTTGTATGATATTTCTCATACTTGCTTCCAAAAACACACCTCACACCCTTTTTTGAAGCCACAAGTCAACGATTCCTATCTTCTTAAAATCATAAATCTTATATATTTAAATTTCTGTAAACTTATGAACTTAGCTAAATTATCTTTATGAACGAGATGTTGGTTTTTTGTAATGCTTCTATTTGTGATTTATCCTCTTTTATGGTTAATAATGTCTTTGATTCAAGAAAAAACTTTGTTGTATGAATTACCTATAACTTTTGGGTTCTTCTTAATTTTAATTTTGATCTCCTCAGCAATTTGGGGAATTGGTCTTTGGGTTAAAAATAAGAAATGAGTTAATTTAAAATTTCATCTTCTTTTGACTCATTTTTTGCACACAAAAATAGAAAGTATTTTTGGTGCAAAAATGCAAAAATTAAAACTTGATCTTTTTCTGTTGCATTTTTTGCATCATTTTTTGCATGTCTTTTTCAGAACCTTCCATTCCTTTCATCATTTTCATCATTTTCTTGGATTGTTTGTATTGTTTTAGAAGTGTTCTTATTTCTTCAAGAGGTATTCCTGCTCCATTTGAAATTCTCTCCAATCTAGTTCCTTTAATTTCATCAGGATTTTCAAGTTCTTCTTTTGTCATGGAGTCCATAAGATATTTCCATTTTTCAACTCGTTCTTCTTGACCTTCAAGCATTTCTTTAGGTATGTTTAATTTTCCCATACCTGGAATTAAATTAACAATTTTTGAAAGTGAACCCATTTTTTTCATTGAATTCATTTGTTGGTATAAATCTAATAAGTTGAAATCTCCTTTTAGCATTTTTCGACCGAGATCTTTTGCTTGGTCTTCATCTATTGCTTCATGAACTTTTTCGAGTAGTGTTTCTAAATCTCCCATTCCTAGGAGTCGTCCTATAAATCCTTCTGGTTTGAATTCTTCAAAAGCATCTACTTTTTCTCCAATTCCTATGAATTTTATAGGTGTTTCTGTAACTGAACATGCAACTAGTGCTCCTCCTCCTCGAGCAGTACCATCTAGTTTTGTTAATATTACTCCTGTGACATCACATGAATTGTGAAATGCTTGTGCTTGTTTTTCTGCAGATTGTCCTATGTCGGCATTCATTACCAATATGGTTTCGTTTGCATTTATTGCAGAGTTTATTGAGTTTAATTCTTCAATTAGTTCATCGTTTAATGCGTCTCGTCCTGCGGTATCGACTATGATTAAATCATATTTTGCTAGTTCTGGTTTGAATTTGTTATATATTTTTACAGGGTCCTTCAAATCAGGTTGGCCGAAAACAGGCACCCCAATTGAGTTTCCAGTTTGTTTTAATTGTTCGAATGCTGCGGGTCGCCATGTATCGATGGAAATCATTGCAATTTTCTTTCCACGTTTTTTAAAGTAATAAGCTAGTTTTCCTGCGGTTGTTGTTTTTCCGTTTCCAAAAAGTCCAACCAACATTATTGTGAAGGGTGTTGTTTCTATTTGTATTTTGTTATTGCCTTTTCCAACTAAAGAAACTAGTTCTTCATAAACTATGTTAACTAAATAATCTTTTTTTGAAAGGCCTGTTGGTGTTTCTTCGTTTATTGCTCTTTCTTTTATTTTTTTACCTATTGAGAAAACTAATTTTACATTTACGTCTGATTGTAATAGTGCTCTTTGTATTTCTTTAACTAATTCGTTTATTTGTTTTTCATCGATAAACAATGATTTGGTTATTTTTGAAAGACTTTCTTTTAGAGAGTTTCCTAAATTTTCTAATACCATTTTATTAAATATCTAAATTTGTTGCGAGTTTAGCATTCTTTTCAATAAATTCTTTACGTGGTTCTACATCGCCACCCATTAAAATATTGAATGTTCTATTGGCTTCGATTGCATCATCTATTTTTATTTTCTTCAAAACTCTTGTTTTTGGATCCATTGTTGTTTCCCACAATTGTTCTGGATTCATTTCTCCAAGACCTTTATATCTTTGAACATTTATGTTTTGTTCATTTCCTAATTCAGTCATTATTTTTTCTTTTTCTTCATCATTCAAGGCATACTGTTTTGAGTTTCCTTTTTTGATTAAATATAATGGTGGTTGTGCAACATACACGTGTCCATCATCAATTAATTTTGGCATATATCTGTAAAAGAAGGTTAACAATAAAGTCATTATGTGACTTCCATCTACATCTGAATCAGTCATAATTATTACTTTGTGGTATCTTAATCTTTGTATGTCGAACGATTCTCCAATTCCTGCTCCTAGTGCTGAAATCATAACAACGATTTCATTACTTGAAAGTACTTTTTGAAGTCTTGCTTTTTCTACGTTTAATATTTTTCCTCTTAATGGTAAAATTGCTTGTGTTTCTTTACTTCTTGCTTGACGCGCCGAATTATGAACAAATACTCCTGACGCTAATGCGAAATTGTGTGTGTTTGGAACTTCAATATCGTAAACATCTATTCGTTCAGATAATTGTTCAATTGATTTTATTTTGTGATTATAATTAACAACTGCTTCAACCATCGCCTGCTCATCATTATTAAAAAATCTGTCTAAAAATGTTTCTTTTTTTAACAAATTTTTATTTTTTTCTTCATTTCTTAATTCATCATAAGAATTTAAATTTCCAGTTTCATCAAAAAGTTTTTTCATAAAGCTAATCGTACATTTAAAATATGTTTCATTGTATGCTTTTTTTCTTTTTTCTCTAAACTCAGGAGTCCATTGTTTTTTAGTTTCTTCAGAACGCCATAGTTTAAGAGTTTCATCTTCCCATTGTTTTTTAGCTTGCTCTGAAAGATGTTCTTTTAATTCAGGATGTTCTATGAAATAGTTTTGTACTCGTTTTGATTGAGTCATTCTATTTTCTTTTTTAGACCAATATTCAATTTGTGCTTTGTTTAATATTTCTTGACTTTCTTTTCTATATTCTTCATTATTTTTATAAAATTCGAGGAATTTTTGTGCCATGAATTTTTTATAGTCTTCATCTTCCCATTGTTTTTTTGCTTGCTCTGAAAGAATTTTTGCAGTTTGTGGTTCTTTCATTCGTACACTCATTTTATTTCTAAATGAAGAACTTTTTCTAATTTGTCTACATTTTTCAATAACTTCTGGTCGATGTAAAGTCTTACTTGCGTGTTTTCTATGAATATCTAAATGTTTTTCTCCAGTTAATAAAATAACATTATCGGGATTATTATTTAATTTGTTGAAATCTTTATGGTGTCTATAAATTCCATCTTTTTTACAATATATTTTGTTTTCAATATTAAATTTATCTGCAAGAACATGTGTGAATACCCAACGATTTTCTTGATTATCATAAATCATTTCGTATCCTTCAATTTTTATTTTTCCACCGATTTGAGATAATTGTTTTCTTAATGGCATTAAACTTAAATCTTTGTTCAAATTTTGTGCTTCAACATATTCTCCATTTCTTAACATAAATTTATGATCGGGAGTACAAATTAGTTCTTCATCATTATCTAAAGTTAGTTTAATAACTTCTGCATTTTTCTTAGTAATTCTAGGATGTTTTATTAATTCTACCCCTATTTTTCCATTTTTCTTAATAGTATAACAATAATTTTGTTTTCCTTGTTTATTTTCTTCAACTAATTCTCCGAAACTTAAATTTCGACCATCTAATAAAGCTATTTTGGTGTCTTTTGAAAAACAACCTCCGGCAGAATCTCCTTCTACAAGAAATACTTCGCATTTAGCTGGATCTCTTTCTGAACAATCTGTTAATTTTCCTGGAAGAGTTGTGCTTTCTAAAATTGATTTTCTACGAGTTAAGTCTCTTGCTTTTCTTGCAGCTTCTCTTGCTTTTGCAGCCAATACACATTTTTCAACAATTGCTTTTCCAATTTTTGGATTTTCTTCTAAGAATGTTGCTAATCCTTGACTAACTATTGAATCTACTAATCCTTTAACTTCTGAATTTCCTAATTTTGCTTTTGTTTGACCTTCAAATTGAGGTTCTGCAAGTTTAACTGAAATTACACAAACTAAACCTTCTCGTACGTCTTCACTTGATAATTTTACTTGTAATTTATCTGGGAGATTTGCAGAAATGTATGTGTTCATAACTCTTGTTAAGGCTGTTTTCAATCCTGAAACATGTGTTCCACCTTCTATGGTATTTATGTTGTTTACGAAAGAAAGTAATGTTTCGGAATAGGCTTCTGTATATTGCATAGCAATTTCTAATTCTACTCCTTCTTTGGAATTTTCAAAAAATATTGGTTCATGAATTGGTTGTGCTCCTTCACTTAGATATTCAACGAAAGATTTTATTCCGCCTTCATAATAAAACTCTTTTGTAATTGGTTCTTTTTTTCTTTGATCATTAAAAATAATTCTTATGCCTTTGTTTAAAAAGGCTAATTCTCTAAATCTTTTTGCCAAAGTTTCATAATGGAATTCAATTGTTTCTTGAAATATTTCTGCATCAGGATAAAAAGTTACAATTGTTCCTGTCCTATCTGTCGTTCCTAATTCATTTAAAGGAGTTACTGGATTTCCTCGTTCATATGTTTGGGTAAAAATTTTTCCTTTTCTATGGATTATTACGGTTAATTTTGAGGATAAAGCGTTAACACATGATACTCCAACTCCATGAAGTCCTCCAGAAACTTTGTATGTGTTTTTATCAAATTTTCCACCTGCGTGGAGTTTGGTTAAAGCAACTTCTACTGCAGACATATTATATTGATTGTGCATTTCTGTAGGAATTCCTCTTCCATCATCATCAATGGTTGCACTTCCGTCTTCGTTTAAGGTCACTATTATTCTTTTACAGAACCCGGCCATAGCTTCGTCTATTGAGTTATCAACTACTTCATATACTAAATGATGTAATCCTCTTGGACCTGTTGAACCTATATACATTCCAGGTCTTTTTCTTACGGCATCTAAACCAGTTAAAACAGTTATGTTGTTTGCTTGATAATCATCAGTCATTTCTTCACCTTGATTTTGATAATTTGTGCTTAAATACTTAATTCTAGCTATTTTTTCTTATCTAGTTAGTTGAAATATTTTGCCCTATATAAACGTTACGACTGATGCTGATTTTGTGTTGATTTTTAGGTTATTTTTGCCTATTTTTGGTATAAATTTATAAATGAATTGGGGCATAATTTAGACATGGTCACTCAAGAAGAATTAGAAAAGATGAGTCCAGAGGAGATAAGTGCTTTACAAAAGCAGAATTGTATTTTTTGTAAAATTATTTCTGGTGAGATTCCTTCTAAGAAGATTTTTGAAGATGATAAAGTTGTTGCTATTTTAGATATTCGGCCTGCAACTAAAGGACATATTTTGATTTTACCTAAAGAACATTATCCTATCTTGCCTTTGGTTCCGCCAGAGGTTTTTAAAAGATTGTTTGTACAAACGAAGTTTCTTTCGAATGTTTTGAAAAAGGCTTTACTTTGTTCTAGTGTTAGTTTGTTTATTGCTAATGGGGCCGTTGCGGGTCAACAATCACCTCATTTTTTATTTCATTTGATTCCTAGAGAGAAAAATGATGATTTGACTTTCTTGGATCTTCCCGTTAATTCTGAATTTGTTTCTTTTCAAAAAGATATTGCTTCTTCGTTGAAGAACAATCTAGAAATTATGATGAAAAATCATGTTAAGCGAGAAGGAAAAAAGTTGATTCCTGAAGTTAAATTAAGTGAAGAAGAGAGAAGAGAGAAAGTTTTTGCAATAATTGAAGAAAATAAAGATGCTAGAGCATTATTAAGGAAAAGTCCTGTTGAATTTAAAAAATTAATTTCTGAAAATGATGATTTAAAAAATATATTTTTAGGTGTTGATTTGGAAAAATTGTCTGAAAAGTTGAATGAATTGCCTGAGGAAGAAATTCAAAAACCTAAACCTGAAGTTTTTTTGGGTTCGGATCCTTTAGAACAAAAAAATAGGGTGTTTAAGTATTTTGATGAAAAACCTAAGGCTAAAGAATTGTTGATGGATGATGTGGTTCGCTTTAAGGAATTATTGAGTTCTAGGCCAGATATTCAAGAAATTTTTAAAGATATTGATATTGATAAATTGTCTGAGAAATTGAATGAGGTGAAAAAATGAATCATTTATTTTCTGACTCTTTGATTTCAATAGATTTGAGTGATGCTCCTGTTTCTAAAGGACACATTATTGTTAGTCCTGTTCGTGATGTTAAGAATTTGATTGACTTGAGTGATGATGAAATTAGTACTTTATTTTTTGGTGCATCTTATTCAGCGACTGCTTTATTTGAATTAATTGGTGCGCATGGTACTAATATTTTTCTTACTGAAGGAAATTCTAAATTGGAATTGAATGTTGTCGCTAGAAAGGAAAATGATGGTTTGAATATGCTTTGGAATCCTACTGAATTAAGTTCTTCGGATATGGATGGTATTTTTAATAAACTAAAAGACACGGTTGATAAATTGATTTGGGAAAGAGATAATCCTGAAGAAGCAAAGAAAGCTAAAGAAGTTATTAGTGTTAAAAAAGAAGAAATTGTTGAAGAAAAAGGTAAGAAGAATATTTTATTTAATATTTTTAATAGAAAGCCTTAATTTGAATAATATTTTTTAAATTGAAATGTATTTTGTTTTCTGAGGTAAGCCGCTTTCTGTTTTATGCATGCTGTTTATTCATCTCTAAGTGTGTCTACCGCTTGTAATTTTGAAGCTGAACGTGCAGGAAGTGACCCTACCAAAGCACCTAGAATAAATGCAAACAATAAGGCTCCGAGAATTAATTGCCATGAAAAATATGCATTTAAAAATGTTTTTCCAAGTGCCATCGTACTTAAAATTTCTACAGCCTTTGCTAAAGAGATTCCTATTAGAACTCCTATGGTTCCTCCAACTAAGCCTAATAAACCTGATTCGATTAAGAATATTTTGAATATGTCTGAATTTTTTGCACCAACTGCTTTCATTATTCCTATTTCTTTATGTCTTTCAAGAACAGATGTATACATTGTATTTGTTATGCCTACGCTACCTACAAATAAACTAATAAGTGCGATTCCAATAAAAACCGCATTGACTACGTTTAATATTGTGCTTAGAGATTCCAACATATCTTCAGGCGTGTTTAATACAAAATCTTCTTTTCCTTCTTTTACTCCACGGTATCTTGTAAATTCTTTTTCTATTAAATCTGCCATTTCACGAACATCGTTTGCTTTATCGACTTGTAAAACTAAGGCATCATATCTTTCAGGAATTTCAAAAATGTCTCTAAATTGATTTTCTCCCATAAATATTGTTCGGTCATCTTGTGAGTTTCCTACTGGACCATGCACTCCTACAACTGAAAATTTCCTATCATTAATTGTAACTCTATCTCCCACGCCCATATTTTTATTATTAAATAAATTTTTTGTATTAAAATGATACCCC
>JAQUYS010000034.1 GCA_028691765.1 Candidatus Nanoarchaeia archaeon
GTAGGAAACGAAATTTATTACGTTACACATGGACATAAAGGATTAACAACATTAACTAAAAAAGACATTCAAATAAAAGGTGAAAATGTAATATTTAATTACATAGCAAAAGACGGAGTTCCACAAACAATATGTGAGAAATTTCCCAAAACATATATTTCTAGATTAAGAAAATTATTATCCTCATTAAAAAATTCAGATTTTGTTTTCAATGAAAATGGACACCCAATACACGAAATAGAATTCAAGAAAGGTTTTAAAAAATATTGTGGGAAAGAATTTTATCCACATATAGTTCGAAGTTATTATGCAACAAGTACTGTAAAAGATTTCTTAAAACATCACAAAACAACAAATAAAAAAGAAGTAAATGAATTATTTTTATCTATTGCAGATAAGTTGGGGCACAAACATTTCAACAAAAAACACAATCAATGGGAATTAAGTTTTAACGTAACCATACACCACTACATAGAACCAGATTTAGTTGAGAAAGTTCATCAAAGAATAAAATAATTTGTGTATGTGTTCTGTTGGCTGCATGCAGAATTCAGATTACAGAAATTGACTGGCCATTAAATCGAGCCTGAATTAGTTGAGAAAGTTCATCAAAGAATAAAAAAATAAAACACTTGAAATCAAAAAGATTTCAGTGCCCTTTCAGGGAATTAAAACTCAACACTAGGTGCGTTTTCTGAACCTTCTTGAGCTTCAAAAAGAGTTTTCTGTTCAAAACCAAACATATTTGCAATCATGTTGCTAGGGAATCTTTTAATTTTAATATTATAGTTTCTCACAGCTTCATTAAATCGCATTCTCTCTACAGAAATTCTATTTTCAGTACCAGCAAGTTCATCTTGTAATGCCATAAAATTCTGACTAGCTTTCAAATCAGGATAGTTTTCAACAACTACCATCAATCTTGCTAAAGCAGAATCCATATTTCCTGCTGCTTCAATCTGTTCACTTTGTGAACCTGCACCCGCCCAAGCACTTCTTGCTTCAGTTATTGCAGTCAAAACTTCTTCTTCATGAGATGCATACCCTTTAACAGTATTAACTAAATTAGGAATTAAATCCGCTCTTCTTTGATATGTTGATTCAACATTCGCCCATTGAGCATCTGCAGTTTCGTCTAATGTAACAATTGAGTTGTACATTCCAACAAAAACTATCAACAAAAATAAAACAATTCCTAAAACAATCCATAATGTTTTATTACTTCCTTTTGCCATTTTTCTTAACCTCTAATTTGTTTTGAGATGATTTCTTCATCTCTGAATTTAATTTTGTAATTTCACCATCGTCAAGCCACATACCATTACAGTATGGACAAACATCAATCTCTATGTTCTGCTTTATTAATTTTTTCATCTTAGATTTACATCTAGGACAAAATAAAGTAGTGTTGTCTGAAAGTAAAAGTCTTTTACCTATGAAAAGCTTAACTAAAAAATGTTTTAAATGTCCTACGCCTTTTTTTGGAATATTCATATTATCACCATCGCCGTGAGCAGATAACACTTTGAATTCTGCTTCCCGTATTCTGCACTCAGTTTCATCTCCATCCTCCAGAGAATCCGCCACCACCAAAGCCTCCGCCTCCAAATCCACCGAAACCGCCTCCTCTTCCGCCACCACCACGAAAAAACATGCTAGCGATTAAAGCAGAAGTAAAAAACTTGTCCGAGTCTTTGTCTTTCTTACCAGTTTTAGCTTGGTATATTGCACCTATAATCATTCTAATAACAACAAAGAAAAATATAAATGCGAAAATACTATAATCATACGATTCTGAAGAAGTTTGAGGAATATAAACTCCCGTAATTTGTTTATCAGGTAAAAGTTCAGTATGAATTGCATTAGTTAAAGAAATTAAACCATCTCCAAATCTTCCTTCTTCAAAAAAAGGATTAAGATTCTCTCTAGCTAATCGTCCAACCTTTGCATCATTTAACTCTCCTTCCAAACCATACCCAACTTCAATACGATATTCTTTAACATCCATTCCTATTAAAATCAATAAACCATTATCTTCTTTTTCAGTACCTAAGTTCTCATGAGCAATTGTTAAAGAATATTCTTCAACTGACAAACCATCAAAATTATCCACGATCACAATTGCAGTTTCTGCTTTTTCCCTTAAAGAGTCAAGAATAACGTTCAATGATTGAATTTCTTCCATAGTCAACGTATTTGTATAATCATTAACATAAGAAGAAAGTTTAACTTGTTCTAAAGGCAAAGCTAAACAAAGATTTAAACTCAATATTAAAATTAAAAAAAATTCTAATTTTTTCATAAAAACTTGTTAAAGTAGCTAGTTTAAAAGCTTTATTGTTTTCGATACTTTTAAAAATAAGTAATTTCATATTTATAGCATCAAACTTATAAGAGGTATTTGGAATGAATAAAAAAGGACAAGCAGCAATGGAATTCCTAACAACATATGGTTGGGCATTCTTGATAATAATTATCGTACTTGCTGGATTATATTATATGGATGTATTTAATACAGACAGAGCTTTAACAACAGGTTTAACACTCGACGAAAGATTACTTGGCGGAGACACATTCGCTATAGATTTAGAGAGCTATTTTATTGCGTTTGAAGTTAAAAATATGTTAGACGCACCTATAACTCTAACTGAAGTTACACTTTATGAAAAAAGTGGCGCTAATGTAGCTGTTGATGAATGCAAATTTAATAGATTTTTAAGTGGTTCTGAAATCCCTGCAAGAAATTGGGGAGAAGTTATACTTAGCTTTGGTCCTCCTGCAGGTGGTAGCGGTTGGACTGTGCCTTCATGTGGTTTTGTAGACAACGCAGGAAAAATGAAAACATTCACAATGGAAGTAAAATACACTCCAGCAGGTTCAGCTATTGAAACTGTATCTAAAGGAGAAATGACAGTTTCAGTTGGAACATATACTGGCGGAAGTGTTGATGAAGTAACCTACAAACAATGTTTTAGTAATACTTGTCGTTATGCAGATGCTCAACCACCATATATTGCATGTCCAGAGAACACTGTTTGTACAAATCATGAAAATGCAGATTGTACTTGTGAAATTGATTTCATGCATTAATAAGTCTTTTTTTCTTTTAATTTCATTCTAAACTACCGAAAACAATCTCACTCCGTTCCAAGCTTTCTACCGAAAACATACTCACTCCGTTCCAAGCTTTCTACCGAAAGCATACGCACTTCATTCATAGCTTTCTACCGAAAGCATACTCACTTCATTCATAGCTTTCTAATCGAAAGCTTTAAAAAGAATAAAGTTTAAAACCTAGACATATCATTAACAATGGAGATAGAACCTATCTCTAAATGATTAACATTTCGAGGTGTTTATAATAATGAAAAACAAAAAAGGACAAGCAGCAATGGAATTCCTAACAACATATGGTTGGGCATTCTTAGTTATAATTGTTGTAATAGCAGGATTGTATTATATGGATGTGTTTGATTTTAGTCGAGCATTACCAACAACATGTAGTTTAGATCACAGAATAGAATGTGGAGACGCATTTTCCATAAATGAAAATGGAGAAGTTGCGTTATCTTTAAAGAACAATTTAAATGAAAATATAAATATCACTGGAATTAAAATTGTTGAAAAAGCATTATATGATGCTGGAAATCCAACTTGGTGTGAAGCAACCCCTGCAAAGATAGAAGTAGGAACTACCGGAACAGCTGTTTTAAGTACAGGAAGTTTCCAAGATGTTGATTTCGACACATTATCGAGTATAGCTGAGTGTGGTATTTCAGCAAATGCAGGAAAACACAAAATGTTCAAAGTTCAAGTTATGTTTACTGTAGGAGATGGAACAATCGAATCAGCAGCAGCAGGAACTATTGGAACTACAGTTATAGAAGTAACACCTTAATTTTTATTTTTTTTAAAAAATGAAAAAAGCACAAGCAGCTATGGAGTTCCTAACCACTTATGGTTGGGTGTTTCTTGTTATCTCTGCAGCAGCAGGTGCTTTTGTTTATATTATTGGTTTAGACCAAACAGATAAAATTCCAGCTACATGTCAATTAGGAATGGAATTTGCGTGTGGTTCATTCGCAGCAAACAATCACGGTGTTCTTTATCTAGAATTTAAAAATCTAGTTGGGAAAACAATAACAATACCTTATGTTCAATTCGAAATCAATGGAATAAAACATATTCTCAATTACACGGGAAAAGAAGCTGCAACCCTCTCCATAGGAGAATCTGTTGTAATTTCCACAAGACCTGTATCGCAATCAAATCAACTTTATACTTTCGATAGTTCCATGCAAAAAATAGGAATAACGATTTATTACAAAACCGATGACGTTGATTCTCTTCCAAAATCAGTAATAGGAGAAATATTTGTTCCAGTTGTTGAATCTGTAGACCCATATGGCCAAGATTCAACTATAACTTTAATTCCACGAACTGAATCAATATTTATTTCAGCAGATGGAACAAGAACAGTTTTAACAATAGATGGAGATGATGATGACGGACCAACTCAACCTCCACTCGTATTATATTGTGATAATGATTATTCTTGTGGTCCCGAAGAATTAAATTGTGCTGCAAATGGTCAAGTTTGTGAAGGATCATTCCCTAATTGTCAATGTAGTCAAATGGAACCAGATATTCCCGGTACTACTTAGATTCGTAAACTTTCCGGATTTCTCGACGGTGATTATAAATTACACTTACCCCTTAATCTATTTCTATGATTAAACAAATAGTAAACACAATTACACTAGCAACCCTTTTAGGAGGAGCAGTCTACGTAGGAGAAAAAGTACAACCAATAAATTCAATACAAGAATTCACTAAATTCTACAACACACCTTTAGCCAAAGACACACCTAGAGATTATAGAAATTGGAAAATAAACAAAGAAATTGAAAACGGAGAGTTAGTTTTGTATTTAGACAATAAGGTTCACAAAAAACGAATCACAGAAAGATTAATCCAACCTTCCATAGGTGAAAAAATAGATAAATTCGTGGATGAAAAAATAGTCAAATCTTCCTTTATTCAGTATTATGCGAAGGAAATAGACACTTTCAAACAAAACATTAAAGAAAAATTTAAATAGAAAAATTTAAATATATCAAAAGATACCAAAAGATATCATGAATTCGCAAATAAATGTACGGTTATCCGAAGAACTTTTAATCAAAGTTCAAGAACAAACAAAGAAATTTGGCTTTAGTTCAATACAGGAGTTCATAAGAGAAACAATTCGTGAGAAAGTTTTTGGTGAAAGTTTATCCAATGAAGAATTAAAACTAGTTAAAAGACTAACTACTTTAATACAGAAAACCAATGCATATGGCACCGAAACCGAATTGTTTGAAAAGTTATGATAATTTAAATTAAAAATTAACCTCTTAAAAGCAAAATATTTATAAAGCAATCAAATCTTCCCATAATTGAACGGTCATAGCGATTTGGTCATACCCGATCCCTTTTCGAACTCGGAAGTCAAGCAAATCTACGTTCCATATTGTACTGCGTTTCCACGTGGGAATTATGGAAAGCTGTTCACCTTATTTTTCTAAATTGTTTTCAGTGTATACAAACATAGTGCGTATACGCTACATCTCGCCTAGTGTAACTGGTAAAGCAGTTCACCTTATTTTTCTAAACCTTAAATTTATAAGTTAGAAGATTACATATTTTGTCATGAATAAAAAAATTTTAATCTGGGCAAGTTCAATCTTAGTAGCAATATTACTATTTTCATTTTTTTTCTTCTCATCAAAATCAATTGCAGATTTCCATGTGGTTGCAAAAGGAGGAGAAGTTAGCGTTCTACAAAATGGAGAATGGATAGTTCTAACCCAATCAGAACAATTCTTCAAAAACATAGATGCAATAAAAACGACCGAAGGAGAAGCAATATTAACAATAAAACAAGCCACAATAATAACTGTTGATCCAAATTCAGAAATAAAGATAGATGATTTAACAGACGATTCCCTTAAAATATCTCAAGTACAAGGTTCATCCTGGAACAAATTTCTAGCACTCACAGGCATAAAATCTTATGATGTACAAACAACACACACAGTTGCATCCGTTAGAGGAACAGGATTTTATGTTAAACCTGGAAGCGAGTTTGACACATTCATGTTGGGAGAGGGAGAATTGGCTTTAGAAGGATGGAATGACACTTTGAAACCTTTCCAAAAAGTAATTGTTTACGAAAATCAAACATACGAATTACAAAATCTAACTGAAGAAGAAATCCAATTTTTAAAATTGAGAATCTCGGAAGATTTAGATAAAATAAAAAAAATAAGAGAAACTATTTTTGATGCAAACAAAAACACAATTTCCACTATAAAAAAGTTAACCTCTACAACGGATGAAGATTTTACTAATTTAATAGAAGACATCGATGAAGGAAGAGTGGATGATAAACAAAAAATGGAAGAATCTCCAATCCCCCTTCCAAACGATGTAGAAAAGATTGTTCAAATAAATGAAAAAATAAAGGAACAAAAATCGTTAATATCAATTTTATCTCAAAATGAATAAAAAACAAAATTTTTTTATTTTCTCTTCTCTTTTATGTTTTTTAATATTAACTAGTCTTTTCCTAACAGGATTTCTTTCTCAAACAAATCTTAAATTAACGGACCAATTATATGGTTCAAATAAATACATACAAGACATAGTTATAATTGCCATTGATGATAAAAGCCTCGAAGAAATAGGAACTTGGCCATGGAGCCGAAATAATTTTACTCTTTTACTAACAAAACTAAATGATTCTAAATTAGTTATTTTTGATATTTCTTTTTTTAGAGAAACTCCTGAAGACATAGACTTTGCAAAACAAATTCTAACTTTGCCTTCAAAGCCAATCATGTCATTTGAATATTTAAAAATCATCGATAATAAAGGAGTCGATCCAATTTACCCCACAAATAAACTTCTAAATGTTTCATTAACGGGATACGTAAACATATTTACCGATATCGATGGTACAATTCGAAAATTGCCCTTAAAACTGTCAAATCAATCCGCCCTTTCAATTAAAGCATATAATCAAATAACTAATTTAAATATAGATAAAGAAGAACTAAATATAAACTTCATTGGACCACCTAACACTTTCAAATATTATTCATTCATAGATGTGTTAAATCAAAACATTTCCTTCAGAAATAAAATTGTTTTTATAGGTGCCTCCTCCCCAACATTAAATGATAACCATTTTGTGCCCACCTCAAATGGAATACCTATGCCTGGAGTAGAAATACATGCCAACGCCTTAAACACACTTTTAACTAAAACACACATAGAACACACTTCTTATCTAACCACAATTTTCTTAATCCTACTAACTATAATTTTCATTTCAACAACATTATATTTAACTAAAATAAAAACAACAATAATTCTATCCATACTTTCAATAGTCCTATATTTTTTTATTTCAATTTCATTATTTTCAAAAGGATTAATTCTAAATTTAGTATACGTTCCTCTAACAATAATTCTAACATTATCTACGCAAACATTAATATTACACTCTCTTGAAAAAAAACACAAACAAGAATTGATTAGTGCTTTTCAAAAGTACGTTTCAAAAGAAATAGTAAACCAAATAGTTAAAAATCCAGACAAAATAAAATTTGGAGGAGAAAAAAGAAATCTAACTATATTATTTACAGACATAAGGGGTTTCACATCAATATCTGAAAAACTTTCTCCCGAAGAATTAGTAAACTTACTAAATAATTATCTATCACAAATGACTAATGTCATTCTAAAAAATAAAGGCTTAGTGGATAAATTCATAGGTGACGCAATAATGGCTTTGTGGGGAACACCCTTAGATAATCCAAATTCAGAAGAAGATGCCTGCATTACGGCTTTAGAAATGATACAAGAATTAAATAAATTTAATAAAACTCAAAAAAATAAATTAAACATCGGAATAGGAATTAATTCAGGAGACGTTATAGTTGGAAATTTAGGTTCAAATGAAAGATTCGATTATACTGCCATAGGAGATGATGTAAATACTGCAAGCAGATACGAAAGCTTGACAAAGTATTACGGTGTAAATATACTCGTAGGAGAAAAAACACATAATAAAGTAAAAACTAAATTTCTATTTAGAGAGCTGGATTTAGTCGCAGTAAAAGGAAAATCTAAATTTACAAAAATATTTCAATTATTAGAAAAAACAAAAGAAAATGAAGAATTAGTTGAAAAATTTTCAGAGGCAATAGAAAAATACCGAACCCAAAAGTGGAACGAAGCTATAAATTCATTCCAAAATATAAATGATGAACCAAGTAAACTATTCATAGAAAGATGTAAGAATTTTCAAAAAACACCTCCTCCATGTACTTGGAAAGGAGAACACATAATGGAAAGCAAATAACTTATTTGAAACCCAATATTTGTCTTACTTTAACTATACATTAATAAATGAAAAAGAATTATGATTCATACATATTTCCAAAAGCTTATAAATAAAACAATTATAATTACAACTATGAAAAACGAAGAATCCAACAACAAACTTCTAAAATTCAAATCAACGGCAGAAATACAAGTCCCTAAAAAAACAATCGATCAAGTTATAGGACAAGACCATGCAGTTGAGGTAATCAAAAAAGCAGCAGTACAAAGAAGACACGTTCTATTAATAGGAGAACCAGGAACAGGAAAATCTTTAGTCGGAATTGCTTTAGCTGAACTTTTACCCAAAGAAAAATTAGTAGATGTTCTTTCTTTCATAAATCCAAATGATGACAATGAACCATTAATAAGAACTGCTCCTGCTAAAAAAGGAAGAGAAATGGTTTTACAATCAAAATTAGAAAATATGAATTCAATGAGAGGTTCAAACACATTCTTTTTCATAATCGCAATAATAGGTATGATCGCACCATGGTGGATGAGATCCTATTATTCTCAAACAGATGGAATAATTGCAGCAAACATAATGTTTGCAGCAACATTTTTAGGAAGCATGGCTTTAATGGTTGGTTTAATAATAGTTATGAATATGAGTAAACGAGTTGGCGGTCCAAAAACCAGTACACCTAGATTAATTGTAGATAACTATGAAAAAAATCTAGCACCATTCATAGATGCAACTGGAGCACATGCAGGGGCATTATTAGGAGACGTACTTCACGATCCATTCCAAAGTGGAGGATTAGGAACACCTGCACACGAAAGAGTTGTAGCAGGAATGATTCACAAAGCACACATGGGAGTTTTATTCATAGACGAAGTAGCTCTATTAAACAAAACATCACAACAAGAATTACTAACTGCGATACAAGAAGGAAAGTTTGCAATTACAGGACAATCAGAACGGAGTGCAGGAGCAATGGTTCGAACACAACCAGTTCCATGCAAATTTATTTTAGTCGCAGCAGGAAATCTAGATGGAGTTAATGAATTACACCCCGCTCTAAGAAGTAGAATTAGAGGATATGGGTATGAAATATACATGCAAGATTCAATGAAAGATACGCCTGAAAACAGATTAAAATTAGCACAATTTGTCGCACAAGAAGTTAAAAAAGATGGAAAAATTCCGCACTTCACAAAAGAAGCCGTTGAGTACATAATCGAAGAAGCAAGAAAAAAAGCAAACCGAAAAAATCATTTAACTTTGCGATTAAGAGAATTAGGCGGATTAGTTCGAACAGCAGGAGATGTTGCAATAGAACAAAATGCAAAACTAGTTACCGTTGCTCACTTAGAATTAGCTAAAAAAGTTGCAAGAGGACTTGAAAAACAACTTGCAGATAAATATATTGAAAACAAAAAAGATTATGAAGTCATAGTTACCAAAGGAGCTAAAGTAGGAAGAATAAATGGACTCGCAGTTTTAGGAAGCGGAGGAAGTTTATCAGGAATAATCCAACCTATTGAAGCAGAAGTAACATATGGTGGAAAAGAAACCAAAATAATTGCAACAGGAAAATTAGGAGAAATAGCAAAAGAAGCAATAACAAATGTTAGCGCATTAATAAAAAAATACTTCGGTGAAGACATAAAAGAAAAATACGATCTTTATGTTCAATTCTTACAAACATACGAAGGATTAGAAGGAGATAGTGCATCTTTAGCCGTAGCAACCGCTTTAATTTCCGCGTTGAAAAAA
>JAQUYS010000035.1 GCA_028691765.1 Candidatus Nanoarchaeia archaeon
TACGCGAAATCAAGTGACTAAAGCACAACATTTCAAAACTATTGAAATGTTGCAGGATGCTTTAGAGACTTTTTGGACTACACATATTTTTAAGCAGAATTTTATAGGATACTTATGTCGCTAACTAATAGTAAAAACATAATTAACCAAGTCACAATTCCGCCTACAAAACAACCTAAAGATAAAAACGGCATAGCAGGATAAAAAGTATCTTTTTTAGAATATTTAAATAACAAATATAATGATAATGTTGAAGTTAAACAAATTATAGAGGCTAACCAATATGACGAAACCAAAGACATTCCTGATTTAAACAAAGTCTCCATAACAACGGCTGTAAACAATAAAGGGAATAAAACATCTCCTCCACCAAGTATTGCTTTTTTATTTGAAGATTTAGAACCTTGCATTTTTAAAGGCTTTATTCCTGTATGAATTTTTTTCTTATCATAATCTACTGAAAATCCTGCAAACAAATTTGATTCTGCTGTAAACTTAGCCAAAGTTATCATGTGCTTTGATTTCCAAACCGCATACATGTCATATATTGAAATTAACAATAGCAACATAATAATCCAAAATAAATCAAATAAAGGCACTAATAATACTGCGATTCCAGCATAAATTAATAATTCAGAAACATTGTGTGTGAATAAGTTTCTTTTGTAGAATTTTAACAAAACCAATACTATGGCAGTTATGACGGCAACTAATTTAGAGAAAAATACACCTATTGAGATTGAGATTGAAACGAATACGGCAAGTAGATACCAAAATTTCCAAAGTTTGTTCGCTTTTAACTTTGCTAAACCTAAAACCATTAAAGTTCCTATTAAAACTGCAACTGCGATGTAAATTACACTTTGAACTCCAGTAAATTCAGGTCGTTCACCCATTGCCGTTTGAGGATGCACCACAACTAATTGGTCATCAACAACAGAAATTCCTGATACATCTCCTGCGACAAAAAACAAACCAACAAATTGTGACAATAAAAAGAATGTAAGAAGAACTAAAGTTGCGCTTAATGTGTGCTTCATTTAGATTTAGATTTGGTTTTTCTTTTTAAAGATTTCTTTTTGACCGATTTAACATATGAAATATTTTCTTTAGGTAATTCTTCTATTCGTTTGGTAACTCGGATTAATTTAGCTAATTTAGTTGCAGATCTAAAAACCTTAATGATTCTTGTAGCACGTATTATTTTAAACATCCTCAAAAATCTTACTGAAGGAATTATTGCAACTATATCAAATATATTTCTAGTAAAAAATTGTTTTAATGTAGTTGCTTTTTCATATAATATCATCAAATCTACAAAGAATAATGAAATTATAATCATATCCAAAATTTCTATCCAAACCAAATACGCACTCATATTATAAAAAATTTCTAAAAATACTTGTATTAATGAAATTGCTACTGCTACTATGATGGTAATTCCCCAAATTTTTTCAAAAGAAGAATCACTGAAATGATGAATTGTAACTCCTTCATGAGGTATTTGTTCAACTCCTCCTGACTTAAAGATGTAATCAATCATTTCTTTTAATGCAATTGTTATTGTTGATGCAGAGAAGAACAACACAAAATTAGATAATATTTTTCCAAAAGGTGCTTGAATAAAAAATTCACCAAGATTGTTTGATAAAAACATACCTGCTAGAATGAAACCTATACTTGAAATTAAGAATTCTTTCTCATATTCAAATAAAAATAATCCTATGAATATTCCTGAAAAAACTAAAATAATTTTTGTAGCTATTTGTAATTCCAAAGAAACATTTAGAAAAGAACCTTCAACTAATGAAACCAATGCAGCAATTACAAAAAAATAAACACTTGTTCTATTCATCTAGTTTTCCTCTTAATTCTTGATTCACGAACTTGGTGAGGTTCATCTATTTTTAATTCCGCTTCAATTGGCGCATTAGTCATACTTATGAATGATGCAATAAACATACAAATACTAACAAACGCAATTATAAACGCCCAATTTACAGAATACTTTATTAAAAACATTGTTGAAAATAATATGCCAAACATAGAAACTAGCATAAAGCTACCCGATAATGGTGCTACCTTGAACATTCACTCACCCCTTTGCCATATTTCAGTTTAGTTCATTTATATATCTTTCTATTGAAAACCGATTTAGAAAATGTTAAAATTTACTTAAATATTTCAAAAAAACCTTTAATTCAGCCTCATTGAATTTACGTGTATTTGGTTTTTTAGAACCATTCACAAACTCTAAATTAGATTTATTTTCTTGATATGTACTTTTTAACATAAATGCCAATTTTTCTAAAGGACTACTTAAATTTGCAGGAATTAATCTGGATCGTTCTTCATCGAATTTAAAACAATAATCAACACCACCACCTAATTCCAAAACATAAACACAAAGTCTAGAATATTTTACCATAAAAACCAAAATTTAAATGAATTTATAAATTTAGTTAAAATAATTTTCGAATCAATTCCACAATTCGATTAGAATATCCCCATTCATTATCGTACCAAGAAACCACTTTGATTAAATTTCCTTTTGCAAATGTTAATTTTGAATCAAATATTGATGAATGTGGATTCCCAACAATATCTGTACTAACTAAAGGTTCTTCAGAATATTCTAAAATTCCTTTTAATTGTTTTTCAGAAGCTTCTTTAATGACTAAATTGACATCTTCTATAGTTACATCTGAATTTAATAAAGCCACAAAATCTGTTATTGAACCGTCAGGCACTGGAACTCTTAAAGCAAGCCCATCTAATTTTCCATCTAATCTAGGTAAAACTAATCCAATTGCTTTTGCTGCTCCTGTTGAAGTTGGAACGATATTTATTGCGGCACTTCGAGCTCTTCTTAAATCTTTATGAGGTGCATCAACTAATCTTTGATCTGCAGTATATGCATGGGTTGTAGTCATAAATCCTTTTTGTATTCCAAACGCATCATCTAGAACTTTAACTATCGGTGCCAAACAATTTGTTGTACAAGACGCATTACTTATTATGTGGTCTTTGTTTGAATCATACTCTTTATCATTTACACCCATGACAATTGTTTTTATTCCTTCACCTTTTCCAGGTGCAGTTATAAGAACTTTTTTAGCTCCTGCATCGATGTGTTTCCAAGCTCCTTCTTTGGTAACAAAAATGCCCGTAGACTCAATTACTAAATCTATGTTTAATTTTTTCCAAGGTAAATTTAAAGGATCTTTCTCTGAAAATAGAAGTATTTCATGATTTTCAATCATAAAACCATCGTTAGTAGTTCCAACTTTTCCATGAAATTGTCCATGTACTGAATCGTGTTTGAATAAATGTGCGAGAGTTTCTTTATCTGTTAAATCATTACAAGCAACAAATTGTATTCCTGGGTGATATAGTCCTGCTCTCAAGACCATTCTACCAATTCGTCCCAATCCATTTATTGCTACTCTAATCATTATCTCACCAATATACGATGATTAGATTAAACTACTTTATAAATATATTGAAATGTAGCTAAATAGAAAAGAATATATATTATTTAAATTAAAAAACTAAAGTGGAAATAAATAAAGCTAAAGTGTATGAACGATACAACAAGTTACTTCTAAGACAATTAAAGTACTTTATTGATAAAAATCAAGATTTATTAGCTAGTGAAAATTTTGAAAAAGAAGAACTTTTTCTTGAAAGACTTCAAAATGAACTTAAGCGAAGTGCAGTAATAAGAAAAGAAATTCCGATAACTGCTGTACCAACCATTAAAATATATAGGGAGTTATATTCTAAACTATTTGAAGATAAGATGTTTGGTAGAAAATCCTATTTTAACATACTAAAAAAATATCTTAAAACAAAAAAAATAACTGCAGATGAAAAAGTTGAAAAAGAATTAAAGATTTATCGAGAAAATATAATTAAATTTCTAAAAACTGAAACAACATCTAAACATCTGAACATATTATCTGAAAAATTCAATCTTAAAAAAGGTTCCAATATATTTTTGAGGTTAATCATGACTGCATTAATATTATCGATTCTTGGCGGTCAGGTTCAAAGTGTTTATGGCCAAACGACAAATAGTCAAAAACAACAAGAATTAGTTCAGGAAAAAAATGATTTAAATTTGAATAAAGAAGAACTGAATAAATTAAACGAACTCCTTGGAAAGTTAGAGTTTGGTGAAAATAAATTTCAAACGACTGAAGGAAAAAAAATATTCGTGAATAAACTTAAAATGAGTACAGGAGATGTAAAAATTGAATTTAATGGAAACGCAGGATCTTTTTCGATAAGTAGTTTTCCTTATTTAAATATTGATTCTACTGGAATTATAAAATTAATTCCTCCTTTCTTAGATATGATGAAATTTCAGCTTGAGAAAAAAGGAGAAAGTGAAGAAAACATACAAAAAGTAATAAATAAAATGTATTCAAAAATATATGAAGAAAAACAAATAAATAAAATCATTAATGGAATCATTATTACTAAATAATCACTTCCCTAATTTCTCTTCTAATTCAGCTATTTCTAAAATGGTTTTTACAACCGTATCAGGATTTAAACTCATTGTTCCAATTCCACATTCAACTACGAATTTTGCAAATTCAGGATAATCAGATGGAGCTTGTCCACATATTCCTATGTACTTTCCCTTTCTATTTGCAACTTCAATAACTTCTTTAACTAATTTTTTTACAGCAGGATTTCTTTCATCATATAAGTGACTTACAATTTCTGAATCTCTATCAAGGCCTAAAACTAATTGAGTTAAATCATTTGTTCCTATGGAAAATCCATCAAAAATATCTAAAAATTCATCAGCCAATAAAACGTTTGAAGGTATCTCACACATTCCAATTACTTGTAAATCATTTTCTCCTTTTCGAAGTCCATTTTTCGCAAGTTCATCCATGACGTTATGTGCTTCTTCTAAAGTTCTACAAAACGGAATCATTATTTTTAAGTTTTTTAATCCCATTTCATTTCTGACTTTTAATATTGCGTAACATTCTAGAGCAAAGCCTTCAACATAATTTCCTTTGTAATATCTTGATGCTCCTCTCCAACCAATCATAGGGTTATCTTCTTCAGGTTCGAATTCTTTTCCACCGATTAAATTAGCATATTCATTTGATTTGAAATCACTCATTCGAAGAATAACTGGTTTAGGATAAAATGCTGCTGCGATTTTTGCAATTCCTTGAGATAATTTATCTATAAAATATTCTCGTTTATCTTCATAACCTTGAGTTAATTCTTCGATTTCTTTTTTAGCTTCAACATCTTTTAATTCGTTAAAATGTATTAGAGCTAAAGGATGTATTTTAATGTATGAATTGATTATGAATTCTTCTCTTGCTAAACCAACTCCTTCATTTGGTATGAAACTTAATTTGAAGGCGTCTTCTGGATTTCCAACATTCATCATGATTTTTGTTTTTGTGGGGGGTAAATTGTTTAATTCAGTTTTTTGAATTTCGAATTTTAATTTTCCTTCATAGACAAATGCTTGGTCTCCTTTGCTACAATCCACTGTAACATCTTGTCCATCTTTTAAGATTTCAGTTCCGTTATTGGTTCCGACAACACAAGGTATCCCTAACTCCCTAGAAATAATTGCGGCATGACAAGTTCTTCCCCCTCTATTCGTTACGATAGCTGAAGCAATTTTCATTATTGGTTCCCAGTCTGGATCAGTCATATCTGTAACTAAAATTTCTCCTTTTTTAAATTGACCAATATCTTTTACATTTTTAATGACGTGCACCGGTCCTGTTCCAATTTTTTCTCCAACACTTTTACCTGCAACTAAAATTTTTCCAGTTTCTAAAAGAACATGTGTTTCTAAAACTGCGGAATCTTTTCTTGATTGAACTGTTTCTGGTCTTGCTTGAACTATGAATAATTGACCACTTTGTCCATCTTTAGCCCACTCCATATCCATTGGTTTAAAGTGTCCTGCTAAGTTGGAATAATGATCTTCAATTTGTTGAGCCCATTTTGCTAATATTAAAACTTCTTCATCAGATATACAAAATTTTTTTCTTTCAGATTGTGGGACATCTATATTTTTAACGGTTTTATTCCCACCTTCTGCATAAATCATACGTATTGCTTTTTCTCCAATTTTTTTGGAAATTATTGGTTTAAAACCTTGACGTAATGTTGGTTTAAATACATAAAATTCATCCGGGTTAACTGCTCCTTGAACTACATTTTCACCTAAACCATATGCTCCTGTGATAAATACTGCGTCTTTAAATCCACTCTCAGTATCTATAGAAAACATAACTCCGCTTGAAGCTAAATCGCTTCTTACCATTTTTTGAACTCCTATTGAAAGCCCAATTGAAAAATGATCGAAATTTTTATCAACTCGATAGCTTATTGCTCGATTTGTAAATAATGATGCAAAACATAGTTTACACGCATTCAATAAATCATTTGGTCCTTTAATGTTAAGATATGTTTCTTGTTGACCTGCAAAAGAAGCATCAGGTAAATCTTCTGCTGTTGCACTTGACCGAACGGCCACATCAACGTTATCCCCATATTGTTTACATAAATGTCCGTATGCTTCAGTTATTGCTTGATTTAATTCTTCAGGAAATTTTGCATGACGAATTAATTCTCTAACTTTATGTCCTCTTTCAGAAAGATTTTGCATGTTGTGGGTATCTAAATCAGACAGAATATTTTTTATTTCATTTCTTATTCCTGCGTGGTCTAAAAGATAATGATATGCATAAGAAGTTACACAAAAACCATTTGGTATGTTTACGCCAACAGGAACAAGGTTACGATACATTTCTCCTAAAGAAGCATTTTTACCTCCAACTAATCCAACGTCGGAAATTCCTACTTGATCAAACCACAGAATTAATGCATTTTTCTTATCCATTTAAACCAACCTAATAAATTTGTTGAGAAAAAGTATCTCACCTCTTTTCCCCGAAACAAATCATAGTATATCTATAAAAATATTACTTTATAAATTTTGGTTACCATTAAAGAATGAAAACCTATTTCTTAAGATATATTGTTTGAAAAGGATATGCAAAGTTAATTTTATTTTTTTCAAATTGTTCTTTAATTGCAAAATTTATTTCATCTTTAGTTTCCAAAATTCGATCCAAATCTTTAATCCAATAGATTACTTGTAAATCTAAAGAAGATGAATTGAATCCTACAAAATTAACTAAAGATTTATCGTCGGTACTTTTATTTTTTAAAACAAGATCAGATAATATTTTTTTAGCTTGATTTAATTTTTTAGTAGTTGTGCTATATTCTAAACCTAAAACAAGTTTAACTCGTCTAGCTCTTTCCACACTTATATTTTCAACAACGGAATCCGCCATTTTTTTATTTGGAATTATTACTTTGGTTCCATCCCACGTTTCTAGTACTGTGCTTCTTAAACCAATTTGTTTAACAAAGCCATCAATCCCATCAACAAGTATTCTATTTCCAATTTTAAAAGGTTTATCAGATAATATTGCTGCTCCTCCAAACATGTTAGATAATACGTCTTGTGCGGCTAGAGCAAATGCCAAACCACCTATTCCTAAACCTGCAATTAAAGAAGTGACTTGATAACCTAGATTTTGAACAATCCATAGAAAAGTTATTATTAATATCACAAAATTCAACAATTTACTTAAAATAGGATAAATAGATTCATTTAACTTTATCGAACTTGAGGAACTAGGACTAAAATAATTCATCATTATTGCATCGAGTATTTTTAATAAAAACCAAGCAATCAATAGAACAATTAAAGAAGTAAAACTTTTAGAAAATATTGAATTAATTGAATCACTTAAAATCAATACTCTCCGACCATAATAAATTCCTGCTAAAAAAACACTAAACAAAACTGGTTTTTCTAAAGCTTCCACCAATAAATCATCAATTCGGGACGTCGTTTTTGAAGCAATTACGTGAAAAATTTTTTTGAATGCGAAATAAGCCAATTTAGTTAAATAAAATGAGCCTAATATAATTAATAAAAATACAAGATATTGAAAAATAGTGTTATTCAATATAACAAAAGATAAAATTTCATGAATCATGATGTTTAAGATGAAAATTACCCTATTTAAAGTTTACGCATTATACGAAATATTTATATACGCAGTTATTAAAAAAAGAATATGCAAAAAATAATTTATGCAGTTAAAAAATTGTTTGGACAAAATACTTATAGATTAGAAAATGATTTTAATTTCAAAAATAGCTCTTGTGTACTTTCAAAACCCGTAGTAGTTGATTTAGAGGAAAACGGGAAATATCAAATTTTATTTAATACTTCTGAAGGTAAATTAGTTTCAGTAGATGATAAAGCAAAAATTAATTGGACATATAATACTAATCAAAAAAACAATCATTTAGATTTGCAATTTGCCAATACACTTGTTTCACAATCAAAAAGTTCTCCAAACATCGAAGATATTAATTTTGATGGAGAAAAAGAAATTATTTTTGGAACTGAAGAAGGAATGATTTTTTGTTTAAACAAAAAAGGAGAATTACTTTGGAAATTTGATGCGAAAAGTGCAATTAAAGGCAGTCCGACTTTTGTCGATTTAGTTGGAGATAAAAAGAAAGAAGTTGTTTTTGGAACTATTGGAGGCAAAATCTTTATTTTAACTTCAGAAGGTAAGGAGATACATTCATTTAAAATTCCTGCAGGAATTGAGAATTCTCCTTTAATAGTTGGAAGTAAAATTATTCTTTCAATGATTAATGGAGAAGTTGGTGCATATGATTTAAAAGGAAATACATTTTGGTCATATAAAACGAATGGAAAAATAATTGCAGATATGGAACTAATAAAAATACATTCAAAACCACATTTACTTATTGGTTCTGAAGATCACACATTATATTGTTTAACGTTGGATGGAGAATTAAAATGGTCATATAAAACGAATGGACCTTTAATTTCAAAAGTTGCTGTCGGAGATGTAAATAAAGATGGAAAAGACGAAATTGTTTTTGGTTCATGCGACAATACTATTTATTGTTTAACGTTAGATGGAGAGAAACTTTGGTCGTATGAAACTGATTTCTGGGTTGGAAGTACTCCTCTTTTAAAAGACATCACTAATAATGGACGTGTTGAAATAATTGTGGGAAGTTATGATCACAACTTATATGTTTTAGATGGAGAAGGAACACATATGTTAAATTATATTCCGGGATTGAGTGGACTCACTCATCAAAATGAAGGATATTCAGGATTATCTTATTCAAAAACAAAAATTGGTAAAGAATTGTGGAAATTTGAAACAGATGATATTATTGTTGGTTGTATTAGTTTTCCAAATACCAATGACATTTTAATTAACACTAAATCTGGAAAAATAAATAAACTTAAAGTAAAAAATTAATTTGTTTGTATTTGAGCTTTAGAATTCAATGAATGTTGTTCTTTTAATTCGCTATTAACGAGAGCTTTAATTAATTCTGCCACAAATACCACTGAAGAGGAAACTGCAAATATAATTATCCAATCAAAACCTGTTAAACCAACAGTTCCGAAAAGAACCTGTCCCACACCAGTGTGTATCGTTAATAAGGTTAATATAACTGAAAGCCCCACAGCTACAAAAATATATTTATTATTGAAAAATGTTTTGTTAAATATCGTACTATGTAATGAACGTGAATTAAATGTATGGAACAATTCAAACATAATTATGGTTGCGAATGCCATGGTTCTCGCTTTATTTAAATCCATTCCAGCAATATTTATTTCCCATAAAAATAAAGCTAGCGTTCCTACAAATAAAATGGGGATTAAGGAAAATATTTTTAATAAAACATAACGTGAAAGTAATCCTTCTTTTGAATTTCTTGGTCTTTGATTCATTACCTTTGGATGAGTTGGTTCAATACTCAAAGCCATTGCAGGTAAAGTACTAGTAACTATATTTATGAATAAAATCATTATGGCTGTAAGAGGAGTTAATAATCCAAATAACGCAGTAAATAGGATTAAAGAAACTTC
>JAQUYS010000036.1 GCA_028691765.1 Candidatus Nanoarchaeia archaeon
TGCAAGAAGCAAGCATCCTAAACGCTGGAGAATCAAGGAAGCCTGATCAGGGGGAAGGGGAAATTCAGTAACGTGTACTACTGTTAAAGAAATGATTGATCTGATGCAGACCAATCTATTCAAGTTTTGCCAGATTGATCCAGTAAGTTTCTGGAAATATACACCTGGTGAAACGATGATGATGATTACTACATCCATCGAAAACATCGAGCTAAAGAATGAGATCAAACACAAGTTGGAAGCCAGGCTGTGCGCCGTAGTGCTAAGTGCTAACGGAGTTATGAAGTCTGGAAAGACGCCATATAGTGTTGAAGATTTCATGCCAAAAAAGCAAAAAGCGAAGCCAAAATCACCTGAACAATTAGAGAAAATGGCTCTCACTGCTACGATGATGATGGGTGGGGAAGTCAGTAGCAGTTGATTATCCAACTCATAAAAAACGGTGATTAAATGGCATCAGTTGGCGAAATAACTGTTGAACTTAGCTTAGACGCTTCAAAGCTCACATCTGGATTAAAAAGCGCAATGAGTCAGCTAGACTCATTTTCAAATAAAGCTAAAAGTGTTGAAACTAGCTTATCCGGAATGGGCCAAGGTATTGGGTCTAAGTTAAGTAGTGCTTTTAAAAACGTAGGTACTGCAGCCTTGGTTACAGGGGCTGCTGCTGCCACTGCTGCTGTAGGCGGGCTTGCTCTTGGAGCAGAAAAAGCCGTATCAACTTTTGGTAATTTTGAAACCTCAGTAGCTCAAGCTGCATCTGTCACAGGAAAGACAGGTGAGGCATTTAACCAGGCTAAAGCCTCTATTTCTGAAGTAGCTCAACAGTTGGGAGCAGACACTGTTTTCAGCGCTCAAGAAGCTGCTGATGCAATGTATACGCTTGCTTCTGCTGGTATTGATGTTACCAATATGACAGCAGGGCAATTGAAACCTGCTCTTGATCTAGCTGCTGGATCTCAGACAGACCTTGCATCTACTATGGATACAATGGTAGCTGTCTCAAGTCAGTTTGGTATATCATTTGCAGATAATGCAAGGGTAGCTGATGTTTTCGCAACTTCCATTGGTCAGTCTCAGGCTACAATGGAAAAATTGGCTTATTCATTTAACTATGTTGGGCCAGTTGCCAAAGCTGTAGGAATGAGTCTGGAAAGTACCACAGGCGCACTTTCTGTCCTGTATGACAATGGTTTGAAAGGTCAGCAGGCAGGTACTGGTCTTCGTGGTGTCCTGGCTAGTTTGGCTAAACCTACCAGTAATGCAGCAGGCTATCTTGCACAGCTAGGCCTTACTGTAGATGATGTTAACCCCGCTACCCACAGTCTTTCTGAAATTATGGGCACTCTGAGCGCCAGAGGAATGACTGCAACTCAAGCTTTCGGTATATTCAACAGAACAGCAGCACCAGCAGCCGAGATTCTAGCTAACAATGCTGGAGCTATTGAAGATTACACCAAAAAACTTGAGAATTCAGCAGGAGCAGCCGGAACTATCGCATCAGAACAGATGGATACCCTTGAAGGTAGCATGGAAAGGATGCGCGGAGATATCGAAAACTTGTTTATCGGTGTCGGTGAAGCGCTCTCCCCGATGGTTAGACAGATAGCAGGTGAAGTTGAAAACATAATGCCTGTTATCCAGGAGTTTGCTGTAGGGGCCGCAACTGCTTTTGGGAACTTTGTTCTGCAACTAGGGCCTACTGCTGACGCTATTGGAAACATTATCACTACAATAGGGGAAACTCTTGGTGGTGTTTTTAAAGCTATTTCAGGTGCTGATTTGGGATCAGGCCTTGCTGATATGATCAATGGGATCATGGAAAGAATATCTGGAATTATTATGGAATTCGCTCCGACTATTCAGAATGCAATGGTTGCAGTGATCCAGGGAATTCAAGCAGTATTCTCTCAACTTGGCCCATCAGTGGAAAACCTAAAAACAATAATCTCAAGCGTAGTAACTGTAATAGCAACTCTATGGAACGCTTTCACAAGTGGAGGATCTGGAGCAAACGCTTCAAGCGGAATAGCGGCAGCAGTTAACGGTATAACAGGTATACTTGCAGCATTCAGCACCAAAATAGCTGCAATAGTTGTGGCTATAGCTCCAACGTTACAAGCTGTGTTTTCAGCAATAGTAGCCGGATTTACTACCTTTGCAGCTAACTTTGACAGCATAAAAGCAAACATAGAAGCTAAATTTGCTGCTCTTCAAATGGTCTTCGGACAGCTTGCGCAGAAACTTAAACCAGCATGGGATGCAGTAGTTGCAGCTTTCCAGGCAGGACTTGCGGCAGTATCAAGCGCTACCGGAGGAAGTTCTGGGATCTGGGATAAGCTAAAACAGGTTTGGGACGAACTTCCAAAAATCTTGAATGATGCAATCAACAAACTAAATCCAGTCTGGAATCTGCTAAATGCAGCGTTTACCTTTGCATCCGGAGTTATCCAGGGATTCATTGCCAATATTGGCCCTTCATGGGATAATATTAAAAGCATATTCGAGAGCGCAGTTTCTATCCTGGAATCTGTAGGTGGAGACATTGCAAATGCTCTGTCTAATATGTTCAGTTCCATGAGTGGCGGTGATGGCGGTAAAGGCCTGGGTGAATCAATAGCAAACACCATCAACACTATAACAAAAGCAGTAGCTGACTTAATGAAATGGCTTGCTGACAATCCAAAAGTAGTGGAATTTGGAATAGCTTTAGCAGGAATTGCGGTAGCTGCTGTCAGTTTAGTCGTGCCCCTCGCAGGAATAATCACTACACTTACAAGCTTCGGCGGTGCAGTCGGTGCGGTTATAGGCTTCTTTACTCAGTTCGGAGTTTCATTCGGGACAGTAGGAAAGGTAATAAGTGTACTTGCTAAAGTAGCATTCCCAGGATTTACGGCTGCACTTAGTACAATAGCTGGTGCAGTAGGGCCAGTTATATCTTTGATATCAGGAGGACTGAGCCTCGCTTTCGGTGTGCTGTCTTCTGTTATTGGAGTTATAACAGGAACTGTAATTCCAGCAATTATAGCTGCACTTTCAGCTATAGGAGCACCTATACTAATTCTAGTTGGAATACTGGCTCTTGTTGCAATAGCTTGGACTAAAAATTGGGGAGATATACAAGGAAAGGCAGCAGAAGCCGTTGCGTTCCTGGATGCTCAGTGGGAAGCTCTTAAAACAGCATTTGGACAAATAGGCCCTGCTTTTGATCAGGCTGCAAGTCAGCTTTCAGGAGTATGGGACGGAATAAAAGAATCAATATCTTCAGCATTTGATAGCATAGTAACTGCCCTGCAAGGATACTGGACTCAAATAACTACAGCATTCTCTGAAGGTATAACATCAGTATCAACAACTCTTTCAGGCTGGTACAGTACTCTCCAGGGATATTGGAATCAGATTGGAGCAAGCATAGGCGCTCTTTACGCAGCACTTCAAGGCTACTGGACTCAGATTCAAACAGCGTTTCAGAGTGCAATTACAGCCATTAGCGGAATTTTATCTGGTTGGTATTCTTCTCTGCAATCAATCTGGAATCAGGTAGGAACTGGCCTTCAGTCACTGTATACAACATTACAGAGTGCTTGGACTCAGATTCAAACAGCATTCACTACAGGAATTAATACAGTAGTTACGACACTTCAGGGTTGGTATACAAGCCTTCAGGGAGTCTGGACTCAGGTTCAGGCAAGCTTCACAACACTGCAATCAGCAGTACAAACAGCATGGGAAGCCATTAAAACTGCGTTTACAACTGCAACTCAAACTGTCTTGTCTACTCTGCAAAGTTGGGGATCTTCACTCCAGGGAGTTTACAATACCGCAGTCAGTGCGATAAATACTTTCAAATCTGGAATAGACACTGCTTGGAATGCAATTAAAACTGCAATTGCTACAGCTACTGCTGCTGTTTCATCTACAATAACCTCCTGGAGTTCAACTGTTCAAGGTATTTACAATACTGCCGTAGCTGCCTTGAATACGTTTAAAGCTTCACTAAACACTGCTTGGAATGCTGTAAAAACCGCAATTACTACAGTTACAAACGCAATTTCTGCATTGTTGCAATCTTGGCATACTAAAGTTGTTGGTATATACAACACTGCTGTAGCTGCCTTAAACACATTTAAAGCTGCCTTAAATACGGCCTGGACTGCAATAAAAACAGCAATAACAACAGTAACTACAGCAATTGCTTCTACGCTGCAATCCTGGTATTCAAAATTAGTCAGTATCTATAATCAGGTGAAATCAGCAACAACAGAACTGCTTAACAGCCTAAAAACAACCTGGACAAATATAGTCAATATGGTTAAAGAAAAAGGTCAAGCAATTTACAATGCAGTGGCTGAAATCCCAGGTAAGATTAGAGGATTGGCTTCAGCATTTGCAGCAGCAGGTAAAGCAATTCTTGAATCTCTTGGAAGCGCCATTGAAAAAGGACTTTCAGCAGCTAAAAAGAAAGCTGAAAACGGTCTTGCAAAGATTAAAAAAATCCTGCCTAACTCACCAGCTAAAGAAGGGCCTTTCAAGAAACTTCCATATTGGGGAGACGTGATTCCAGGGCCTATAGAAGATGGTATTAGAGAAGCTGAAAAATTGATATCTCCGCTTACAAACGTGCTCACTAGAATGAAAAGTCCACTTAATAGTATGACTTCAGCCGATGGAGCAGTAAAGCCAATGAACGCTATGCTGGCTTCTATGGGTCAGGTAGATACTATTGAGACAAAACTTGATCAACTTAACAATGTTAGGTTTGATACATTCAAAAGCAGTCTACAGGACATGATAGACAAAATGATGGAAGTTGTTGATACTTCTGAAGACATGGTTGGAAGTATGAAATCTAACTCTGGATTCTCGATTACTGGAACTATTCAGAAACAGAATAGTGATCAGAGGAATGGATCTCAGGGAAGGATAGCAAACACTAATATCAAAATCGGAACACAGAACAACTACCAATCAGGTGAAAGCGCAAGAAGTTTGAGGAACGCTCTGGCTTCAAATTGAGGATAAAACGATGGCTACAATATACATAGCTGGAGATGGATCTGGAGATTACAACTGTGATGGTGTTGATGATCATATTGAGATCAACGACGCTTTCGCTTATGCAGATTCAAACCCAGGAACTACAGTATATTTTAAGGGCCCATTCAAGTACGTCATAGGCAGCAAGCTGCTTGTAGGCTCCAGTGTCACTATCACTGGAGATTCTACAGCTTGTATAAAGCTAAAAGACAGTGCAGGTTGGGCTACTGGAATTCCACTTATTGGAAATAGAAATTCATCAATCTCAAACGTAGAGATCTTTGGTTTCGAGATCGATGGTAACGATACAAACCAGGCAGAGTCGCGTGGTGACGGTTATTACATGAATATTTACTTTACCAATGCTACTAACTGCACCTGCCATGACATGTATATTCATGATAGCCTTGCAGATGGCTTTAGAATAAAGACTGGTTCTAACGCAAGGTTCTACAATAACACATGTAAAAGATTGGGCCATGACGCCTCCTACTTTGAGTTTGTTACTGGTGGAGAAGTTTTCAATAATTACACTGAAATAAGAACCAACAGTGCTCACCGTGTTAAGGATACATCTAATGTTACTATACACGATAATAACTTTAAGCCATACGCATTGACCTCAATTTCTGGTGGCCCTGGTATTGAAATTGAAGATAGCACTGGAAATACAGCTAATATCGAGGTTTACAATAACGTAATGACTGATTGTTGGGCCGAAGGTATATGGGTTATTGAATACGGTACTGGAAACACTAACCAGAACAAGAATCTGTACATACACAATAATACTATAAAGTCAACTGGACGAATTACTACAATTAATTACCATGCCGGAATTACTATCCAGGGATTCACCGGAGCAAGAATTGAAGATAACATCATAGATAGTTGTTATAATGCTGGTGTTATGTGCAAGTACGCGCCTCTCTCAGCCTCTACAATCTATCTTACAAACAACGTAATTAAGAATACCAAGAAAACTCTTGCAACGCAATACCTGAGCTCTGATGCAGCCTGGACAGGTACTGGAGTAGTTAACCATTTCCCTGCAAGCTATACAATGGTTCTTAACGGAAACTCAGTTACAGATAGCGCAGGCCTTGCAAACTATTACCAGGTAGATTATTCAAACGATAAGGTTGACACTTCAGATCCTCACTACACTCCACCAGCGCCTTATGCACCTATAGATACTGGATATGACTACTATGTAGATGGACGCTCTGCCTACATTAATGGTTATCCTTTCAACTGGACAGATAAGAAAATCGATGTCAGTAAAACAATGGGACAACTAAAAAGTCCTGGTGTGGATGGGTGGAGTCTTGAAGATTTCGGATTCGGTGGAGCCGATATTACGCTTGACTGCTTTGCAGACTCATTCACTGACATGAGGCAGGCAATTGCGGCTTTTTACCAGGATGGAAGATCAGTTCTTGAACTTGGAGGAATTTATGCAGGATACCGGATTACCGGATATACTCACGATCACTCTACAAACCTGAGACTTTCTGATCAAAACTATGAGTACAACTACCCTTACTCCATCGGTTTTACTGCTGACCAGCCTATCATGGAAACTGTAATGCCTAGAGTTAGGGGTAGAAAAGTCACAGCAGATGGTGAGGAATGGTCTTCAGATAACATCTTTACAGGAAACAATATCAGTAATTTTGATTTCGAAAACTGGACTAATGTTAAAATAGGAATGTCCTGGCACTCAGACTCAACTCCTTCATCTGATGAAAACGAATGGCGCTACGTTTGCTGGTCTCCAGAACTTAACTTATTCTGTGCTGTAGCACAAACAGGTACAGATAACCGTGTAATGACTTCACCAGATGGAATTACCTGGACTCGTCAAACTTTGACAAACGCTAATAGAAACCAGCAGTGGAGATGTGTAACTTGGGCAACTGATCTGCATATGTTTGTTGCAGTCGGAATCTCAGGTACTGGCTATAGAGTTATGACTTCTCACGATGGTGTTACCTGGACTCAGCGCGCAACTCCTGCGAATAATAGCTGGATTTCAGTTGCATGGGCAAACGATATCGGAGAAAATGGAGTTACAGTTGGATCAGGCCCTGTAGACATTGTTATTAACCCTGCTGGAACTGTTGCTTACGTTTCTAATTATACCGCAGGTACTGTTTCAGTAATCGACCTATCAACAAATACGGTAACTGATACAATTACAGTAGGCTCAAACCCAACAGGATTGGCAATAACTCCAGATGGTTCAAAGTTATATGTAGCAAAAGAAGCTGCGGCTGCTGTGGCTGTAATTACAACAAGCAATAATACTATAACAAGTACCATACCTGTAACTTCATATCCCCAGGGAATGGCTGTTACTCCTGACGGTTCCAAACTTTATGTCTGTAACAGAGGCAGTTCATACAACAATACAACTTTGTCAGTAATTACTGTATCCACTGGTGTTGTAGCTGGAACCATTACAGTTGGAGCAGGCCCTACTGACGTGAAAGTGTCTTATGATGGTTCTAAAGCCTATGCTGTAAATGCAGGATCAGGAACTATCTCAGTGATTGATGTAGCAGCAGGAACTGTTTCAGCAACAATATCAAATGTGGGAGACAGGCCCTATAAGTTGGCTTTGCAACCTGGAGGAACTAAAGCTTATGTTACATGCATTGGATCAACAGGTAGTGGATCTACTGTTACTTTAATTTCAACAGCAAACAACACAGTCACAAAGACAATAAATAATTTTTCCACGCCTACAGGCATTGCCGCAACTCCTGACGGCAGTAGAGTTTATGTGACAAACAATGCTACTCATAACATATCTGTAATATCAACCAATACTGATGAAGTTACAAGTATAGTTCCTGGCGGGGCTGGAACTGGTGACACATATGTTAGCGTAAGCGGCCCTAAAGGAGTCGCAGTAGGGAGCAATAATAAACTATATGTAGTTAACAATTCGCTTTCAACACTATCAACTTATAGAATAGGAAGACTTGTTGCAATAGCTGTTTCTGGTACTGGAAACCGTGTAATGACTTCCTTTAATGGCACTGACTGGACTATAGGAACTTCTGCTGGCGATTATAACTGGACTTCAATTTGCTGGTCTCCTACAAAAAGGTTGTTTGTTGCAGTAGCCTATGGAGGTGCAAGCAATCATCCAGTTATGACTTCTCCAGACGGAATCACATGGTCTTTACAGACGCTTTCAAATACAAACTACGCTCAAACCTGGTGTTCAGTTTGCTGGTCTACAACACTGGGACTATTCTGTGCAGTTTCAGAAAACGGTACAACTCAGCAGGTTATGACATCACCTGACGGCATTACATGGACTGCAAGAACAACTCCGTATACTTCAGGAAGAGGTTTTAGATCTGTAGTTTGGGCGCATGAACTTGGAATATTTGTAGCTGTGGCTAATTCCGGAACTCAGGACAGGGCCATGTACTCAAAAGATGGTATCAATTGGGTCGCAACTCCTACGCCTGTATCTGATAATAACTGGTACTGCATAGCCTGGGCTCCTGGAATAAACACTTTCGCTGCTGTGGCAATGACTGGAACCGCAGATAGGGCCATGTATTCAAGCGACTATGGTACTCTCCAAACTCATAATGTAGCTCCGGATAACTGGACTTTAGTATCTGAAGGTCAGGAAATGACTGAAGCTTACGCATATAGCGGAACCAAGTCTTATCTGATCACTGGAGATGGGCTCACTGCAAACATAGGATGCATACAACAGGCTGCCTTTATTGAACCTGACTATTACTATGTCCTGGGTGCCAGGGCCAAGGTTGTAGGCCTTACTCAGGGAGCTCTAGAGGTTCAGATATTCTCTGGAAACATGATAGTAGCTACAGTTCAATTTACAGCAGATACCACAGATTGGGCCCTAGGGAGTGCGTATTTCCACTTCGATGAGATTCCTTCAGATGCAGTAGTCAGAATTCTGGGAACTGGAACTGTTAACGCTGGAGCCAAACTGTATGTTGATTATGTTACTTTACAAAAAGTAGCTGAACATGATCAGTTTACATTAGGAAATGATTTGCTGACTTCCGGCACTGTTAATGTAACTCCTGAAGTGCTTGTAAGCGCATGTCCTCTTGTTGGTGGAGTAGTAAACGGAGGCACATACGATGTGACTGATCCAAACGTATACAGTAACATCTCAACAAGCTACCTGCTTGATCAGACTTGGACTATTCCTGGAAAACTCTGGAAAAAGTTCAGACTGGACACTCTTTCAGCAAAACTAAGGGCTGGATCAGGGGCCATGATATATGCGAAGTATACTGTACAAGCTGCATCTTTGTTCGGTGGAGTAGAAACTGCTATCATAGAGTGGAGTACAAACTCAACTTCGTATATTACAAAGTCAATCAATCCTGCTTTGACTTGCGGAACTAATGAAACTCTGGTCATAAAGCTGTACGTAAAAACAACAGTGACTAACACAAGAGTTTACGTTGACGACCCAAGGTATGTTTATACTGAAATAGGATCAACACCAGCAGTAACTAA
>JAQUYS010000037.1 GCA_028691765.1 Candidatus Nanoarchaeia archaeon
TTATAAACAATCCAATTATTCTAACTTTATATGGAAGAAGATTTCACAACAGAAGAATTGGCTTTTGCCTCACACGACAAAATTGATGCGTTAATAGACCTATTAATAGAGAAGAAATTAATCACAGAACAAGAATTTGTAGACTCTTTAAAGAAATTATACGCTCAAATGGAGTCAGAAAACGAATAATTTTTATATTTAAACATTATTTGTATTGTTATGGCAATTCCACCAAAATACAAACCATTTCTAAATTCTTTAAAATTAACCCCTTTAGCAAAAATGCTTTTAGAAAAAAGATATCTCTTAAAAGACGTAAATAATCAAATATGCGAAACTCCTGAAGAAATGTTTTATAGAGTTGCAAAAAACATAGCTCTAGCGGATAAACCATACGAAGAAGAAATAGAGCAAACTGAAGAAAAATTTTTCAAAGCTTTAATTTCACAAGAAATTGTACCGGCTTCACCAATATTGATGAGTGCAGGAGGACGATTACAATTCTTATTCTCAGATCATGCATTAGAAGTTTCAGATTCATTAGAAAATATTTTTGAAACATTAAAAATTGCAGCAACAATACAACAACATGGTGGAGGAGTAGGATTTAATTTTTCAAATATCCGGCCAAGATTCGATGAAGTTTCAGGATTAAAAAACGTTGCATTCGGACCATTAAGTGTGATGAAAATTTTTGACACGTCATTTAGTGCAATATTACAAGGAGGAAGACGTCCAGGTGCAAACATGGCAGTTCTATCAATATCTCATCCAGATATAGAACAATACATAGAAGCCAAAGCAGACTTAAACCAACTAAGTAATTTCAATCTATCTATAGCAATAACAAATGAATTCATGGAAGCCGTTTTAGAAAACAAACCCTTCAATTTAATCAATCCAAGAAATAATAAAATTACAAAAACAATCAATGCCAAAGAATTATTCCGAAAAATATCTCAATATGCTTGGGGAACTGGCGATCCAGGAATATTATTTATAGATGAATTTAATGAAAAATATCCTTTTGAAAATCGAAAAATAATTTGTACAGGTAGTTGTGGTCAATATGGTTTTGAATCATATGAAGGAGTTCCATATGCACACATAAACTTAACAAAAATAATTAAAGAAGAAAACAATCAAAAACAATTAGATTTAGAAAAATTAAAAGACTTAACACACACAGCAGTACATTTTCTTGACAATTGCATAGATATGCATAGATTTTCAAACAACTTAATCGAACAACAATCTAAATCCGTACGAAAAATTGGTTTAGGAGTTATGGGATTCGCAGATCTATTATTTAATTTCAAAATTCCATATGGTTCTGAAGATTCATTAAATATGGCAAAAGAAATAATGAAATTCATAAAAAAAGAATCTCGAAAAGCGTCCAAACAATTAGCCTTTAGACGAGGAACATTCCCCGCATATGGTCAAAGTACATTAGACGATCCATCTAGAAATGCAACAATCACATCTATTGCACCAACTGGAACTACAAGTATATTGACGGGAGTCTCACAATCAATAGAACCAGTGTATGCTCTTTCATACACAACCAAAACGGCAAGTGGTGAAGAATTTACAATATTAAATAATGAATTCAAACAAGAATTAGAAAAATTAAAACTAACGGCAAATGAAAGAGTACAATTACAATTCGTAGATTCAATATCAAACATATCTTGGTTAGACCAAAACATTAAAGATACATTCAAAACATCTCATGATGTTATTCCTGAAGAACACTTAAAAGTTATGGCAACATTTCAAAAATATGTGGATAACGCAATATCAAAAACAATTAATTTACCAAATGATGCCTCCATTGAAGATGTTGAAGAAATATTCATAAAAGCCTATAAGTTAAAATGTAAAGGAGTTACCATATATCGAGATGGCTGCCGAGATGACCAAGTTTTAACAAATAAACGTCAAACAAAGCTTTATGCATTCAATTCTTGAAACTATATTTTGTAAACTATAGTCTCCAATATTTTTTTTATTTTACCGGCATTCTTTTAAAGGGTTCAAATACAATTTAGTACAAGGGGAAAGGTAAAGAGTATTACTTTTAAGTTTCCAATAAATGTGGTGTGTGTTATGGAAAACGAAAACAACTCAAACATAAATTTAAACAACGTAAGTCAATCTAAAACAACAACATTGCTTCAAAAAAAAGGAATTTTTTTAACAGAACAAGCAAAGAATATAACCAATAATTCTGATTTTTTATCCGAAATGGGAAAAATAATTTTTTTAGACAGATATGCTCTAAAAGATAATAGAGATAATTTCAAAGTAGGAGATTTAATAATTGCAGTTTCAAAAGATCATCCTAAATATCCAAAAAAAGATTTAGCAATAATTTTAGATATTGTCCAAAACCAAGTAAAACTAAGATTTATATCGGGAGTATATTCAGAAAATTTCAAAAAAGAATTAGAAGGTCAAGAACCCACAACTGAAGATGAAGATGTAACTTTAGATTTAGTAAAATGTGATAAACCTATAGAAAGTATTTATGATGCATATGCAAGAGTAGCAAAAGCAGCAGCATCCGTAGAAACAAATAAAGAAAAATTTGAAGAAGAATTTAAATCTGCATTGGCAAAAGGATACATACAACCTGCAGGAAGAATTATGGCGGGAGCCGAAGTAAACAACGAAGGAAAATATACTTCCAATTTAACTCTATACAATTGTTATGTAATTCCCTCTCCAAAAGATTCAAGAAAATCCATAGTACGAGAAACAGCGTACCAAGAAACTGAAATTATGAGTAGAGGCGGAGGAGTAGGAATTAATTTAGCCACATTAAGACCTCGTTACGCACACGTACTTGGAGTAAATGGAAAATCATCTGGTTCAGTATCTTGGGGAAATTTATTTTCAAACATAGTTAGTTTAATCGAACAAGGAGGTTCAAGAAGAGGGGCTTTAATGTTAGCTCTTCCAGATTGGCATCCTGACATTGAAGAATTTATTACATCGAAAAAAAGAATTGGATTTTTAGATTATGCAAATATTTCAGTTCTAGTATCTAATCCCTTTATGGAAGCAGTAAAAAATGATGGTGACTGGAATTTAGAATTTCCTGACATACAAGATGTAGAAACAAAAAAACGTTATGAGTCTGAATGGGATGGCGATCTAAAAGAATGGAAAAAGAAAGGATACAAAACTAAAATTTTTAAAACATTAAAAGCAAAAGAACTTTGGAAAACTTTAATACAATTAGCTTGGCAAAGTGCAGAACCAGGAATAATTTTCATAGATAGATACAATGACTTCAGCAATTCATGGTATTACAATAAAATAATCTGTACAAATCCTTGTGGAGAACAAGGACTTCCAGCATGGGGAGTTTGTAATCTAGGACATTTAGCTCTAAATAATTTCTTAATAAAAAAAGGAGACGATGATCTTGGCCCACTCTACGATTTTGATTGGGAAAACTTAGATTCAGCAGTTAAAACATTAGTTAGATTTTTAGATAACGTTATTGATTTAACTCCTTACGTTTTTGACGAAATAGCTGAAAACCAAAAAGGCGAGCGAAGAGTTGGTTTAGGAACTTTAGGTTTAGCAGAAGTTTTAATCCGTTTAAGAATAAAAATGGGTAATGAAGATTCTTTAAAATTCATAGATAAATTATACAAACAAATTGCCGTAGGAGCATACAGCACTTCTGTTCAATTAGCAAAAGAAAAAGGTTCATTCAAAAAATTAGATGTTGATAAATTTTTACAAAGTAAATTTATGCAAGGAATGCCTGAAGAATTGAGACAAAACATAAAACAAAACGGAATTAGAAATGTAACTTTATTAACTCAAGCACCAACAGGAACAGTTGGATCTATGCTTGGAACATCAACAGGAATAGAACCATTCTATGCGTTCAAATACTATCAACAAAGTAGGTTAGGTTTTCATGAAGTAGAGATAGATCTTGTCAAAGACTATAAAAAAATAGATGGAAAACTTCCAGAATTTTTTGTATCTGCAATGGATATGACTGCAAAAGAACACGTAACAGTACAAGGAGCAATACAGCGTTGGACAGATTCATCAATTTCCAAAACAGCAAACGCCCCAAATAATTTTACAGTTGAAGACACAATGAATCTATATGAAATGGCGTTCGACTTAAATTGTAAAGGTGTAACAGTTTATAGAGACGGATCGAGAGATGAACAAATATTAACAACAGATTCTAAAACCGAAGAAAAAAATTCAAATTTAAATAAATCTCCAAAAGAAGAAATCCAAGTTGAAGAAATTGAATATGGTAGTGAAGTTGGAAATACCTGTCCGATTTGTAAAAAAGGAAAAATGATTAAAGTCGGCGGATGCACAGAATGTGATGCAGGATGTGGATTCAAAGGCGGTTGCGACATGAAATGAGCTTTTTTATTCAAAAATGTGTCTTTGATGTTCTTTAGTACTTTTTTCAGTTAATTTTCTTTCCATACCACGAACATAATACTCTTCTTTTTGACTAAGTAACCAAAGATAATCTGAAACTCTATTAATATAAATCAAAGCATTTTTATTGGGAAATTCAATAGTGTATAAATATCTCTCCAACCTACGAACGATTGTTCTAGCAACCTCTATATGCGCAGAACTTATTATCTCGCCTGGAATAAACCAATTATCAATATCATTAAAATTCTCAAGCATAGCAATTTGATCATCAATATTTTGAACATCGGTTTTACAAATTCTTTTTTGTAATTTAATATAATCTTCTTTCGCAGTAGCAATTTCAGCTCCCAAAGTGAATAGAGCTTCTTGAACACTCAATATTTCTCGTTTAAGGTTCGGAGCCAACGCATAAGCTCTTGCAACCCCTAATTGGGCATTTGCCTCATCAATAGTTCCACAAATATGCATTCGAGGGTGAGATTTAGAAACTACTTTTCCAAAAAGAAGTTGAGTTTTTCCACCATCCCCAAATTTAGTAGTTATTACCATTTCCCCAATAAAACAGCGAACACCTAATATTTAAGGATTTATATTTTATTAACGCTAATTATAAAAAGGAGAACATTTTTGTTCATTACATGGTCGTACAATTATCATCTTTAGATTTACATTTTTTAATGTCCGAATTAAACGTTTTAGTTGGAGGTAAAATAGACAAAATTTTCCAATCCAAAGAAACTCCTACTTTTCTCTTCTCATTTCACATATCCAATACAGGCAAAAAAGCTTTGTTGGTGAATCTACCTTCCACTCTTTGTTTAGTTGATTTTAAACCGGAGTTTCCTACAACACCTCCTGGATTTTGTTCCGCACTAAGAAAAAAATTAACGTCAGCTAGATTAACAAAAATCTCACAATTAGATTTTCAAAGAGTTCTTTTATTAGAATTTAGCACAAAACATGGAAACGCCTATTTATACATTGAACTATTCTCAACAGGAAATATAATTTTAGTTGATGAAAATAAAAAAATACTTTCAATGTATAAAACTATGGCGAGAGAAGAACAACTAATGAAACCAGGACAAATATATATTCTTCCATCATCACAAATAAATACACCAAATATCACTGAAAACGAATTTGAAACTCTAATTCATTCTTCAAATAAAGAATCGTTGGTTAAAACTCTTGCGATTGATTTAAGTTTAGGAGGAACATATTCTGAAGAAGTGTTATTTAATTCCAAAATAGATAAAAATAGTTCCCCGAAAAATACAAAAGAAAAAGAAATTAAAATATTATTTAAGGAAATACAAAAACTATTAAACTCACAAATAGGTCCTCAAATATATTCAAACAACTTAATTTCACCAATAAAATTAAATCATATAAAAACCACTGAATCCAAGTCAAATTCATTCAATGAAACAATAAATGAGTTAATTAACATTAATTTTCAAAATAAATTAACAGATGAAGAAAATAAAGACGTAAAAGAAAAAACAACTAAATTAGATAAAATATTAAAAGCTCAAAAGAACCAATTAGAAAATCTAGACAAAACACAATTAGAAAATCAACATAAAGGAGAATTAATATATTCAAACTATGCCGACATAGACAAAATCTTAAAACAAATCTCTTCCTTAAAAAAACATAAAACATGGAAAGAAATAAAAGAAGAATTAAAATCCAACAAGTTATTTGTCTCATTAAACGAACATGATGGAACATTAATTTTAGATTTAAAATAGGTGCAATATGAATAACTGGATTTTAGACAGATATAAAAAATTAAACAACGATTTTGAATTCACAGAGTGTCAACTAAAACAATCATTCAGAATAAACCCTTTATTGTCAAATGAAAAGGAAGTGCTAAATTCATTAAAAAAACAAAAAGTCATTTTAGAAAAAATTCCTTTCTTAGATAAAGCCTATTGGTATGAAGCACCATTTTCTTTAGCGTCTAGTCCAGAATATTTGATGGGCAAAATATACATACAAGAAGCCGCAAGCCAATTACCGCCTTTAGTTTTATTAAAAACATGGACTAAAAATTCTAAAATTTTAGATATGTGTGCAGCGCCAGGAAGTAAAACAACCCAAATGGCAGAAATAACTAACGATGAAATTCCAATAGTGGCATTAGATTCAAATCAACAAAGACTACAACCTTTAAAAAATAATATAGAACGATTAAAATTAAAATCAATCGTCACATATAGAAAAGATTCTCGTTTTGCACATGATTTAGAAATAAAATTCACCCACATTTTATTAGATGCACCATGTAGTGGGAATTATTGTGTCGAAAAAAACTTCTTCACACTACGCTCAATAGACGGAATATTAGAACGAAGCAAATTACAAAAAGAATTACTTCGTGCAGCATACAAATCATTAGATAAAAAAGGAATTTTAGTTTATTCAACATGTTCCTTAGAACCTGAAGAAGATGAATTAATGATTGAGTGGTTTATACAAACATATCCCGACATGAAATTAATTGACACAGAATTAACTATTGGAGATGAAGGTTTAACAAAAGTATTTGAAACCACATTAAATTCCTCTTTAAAATTAACTCGTAGATTTTGGCCATACAAAACAGAAACAGAAGGTTTCTTCATAGCAAAATTACAAAAACAAAACTAAGGTTTTAAAATGTCAAAGAAAAAAGATTTTTTTAGTAAATACAATTATTCAATCCTAATTCCCGCTCAACCAAAATGTATTCATTTCAAGGAGTGTGGAGGTTGTTCTTTTCAGAATTACGAATATGCTTCTCAATTAAATTTAAAAAAAGAATTCTTACAAAATCTATTCAAAAAAGAAATTAAATTAACTCCTTCTCCCGAACAATATGCTTATCGAAATAAAATGGATTTCGTTTATGCATTTGGAAATTTAGGACTAAGAGAAAAAGGAAATTATAAGAAAGTGATTGAAATAAGAGAATGTCAAATGATGCCTTCTTTTGCACAAGAAGTGTATGCAAAAATTTATTCTTCATTACAAAAATACAATGTAGAAAGTTATGATTACATAGAACACAAAGGATTTTTAAGATACATCTCATTTAGATATTCAAACAAAACAAAACAAATTATGTTGATCTTTAATTCAACTACTCCAGACGATGTACAAAACACCAAATTAGAAAATATTTTTGAAGAAATAAAATCCCTAGTTACAAGCATTTATTGGTTTCAATACGACGGTTTAACAGACATACCAGTTCCAAACATAAAACCAGTAAAAATAATCGGCACAGAAACAATTGAAGAAACAATAGGAGATAAAATTTATTTAATTTCCCCATGGAGTTTTTTTCAAGTAAATGTCGATGTCGCAAAAGAAGTTTTCGAAAGAATAAAAGAAAATGTTTCAGGAAATTGCATAGATCTTTGTTGTGGTGTTGGAGCAATAACAATATATGTGGAAAATAAAACCACTTCAATAATTGGAATCGAACAAGTTTCACAAGCAATAGAATTAGCAAATAAAAATAGAATATTGAATAAAAAAACAAAACCGCTATTCTTTGTTGCAGATATGAAAGATTTACTTCAATTTGCACCTTTAGAAATTGATACATTAATTATTGATCCACCAAGAGCAGGTTTGCAAAAAAAAGTTTGTGAAAGGATATTAAAATCAAGCCCAAAAAAAATAATTTACATGTCTTGCAACCCCAAAACACAAAAAATGGATTTAGATTATTTAAGCAAAGAATATGAGTTAGTTTCCCTGGAAGGATTTGACATGTTTCCTCAAACCCCTCACTTAGAGACTCTTGCAATACTAACACGCAAAGAAGATTAATCCTAGTTTGATGCACAATATCAAGGAAACATTGAGAACGTTAGTGACCAAGTGTTTCCTCAAACCCCTCACTCAGAGACTCTCGCGATATTAACACGCAAAGAAGATTAATCCTAGTTTGATGCACTTTCTCACCATAATTTAGTTAATTTACAACCATTTAAGTATGAATTCTTCAATTTAAGCCTTTAATTTCGCTAGATATATAAACACAGAAATAAATCCATTTTTCTAAACTCTCAGTGAATGGGGGAAACCATTGAGAAGTTGTAACAAAAACGAAAGGTTTATAAGTTAAACTTCACTTTCATATTATATTGTAGCTACTATGCAGGAACAACCTGCAAAACCTGAGGGGACAAAAAATGGACAAAATCGAAAAAATATATCAATTCGGAGACTTTCTAATAGAGGAAAGGCCTTTATCTTCAAATTCAAATAAAACAATTTTGGCAATAAAAGATTCAACTGGGAAAACTAAATTCATCAAAGAGGAATCCAGCATAAATACAGTAAAATCAAAATTAGAAGAATTCTCGAAAAAAACACACCCATTAGACTTATTTGCTCAAGACACTATTACAAAATATGATTTTTCACAAAAAAATGTTCCTGAAGCAGACATTCTAATCGCCCATTTAAAAGATAAAATAATCTCCAAAGACTATGTTTTAGAAAACATTACTCCAAAAATAAGAAAAACTGTTGATAAAGCAAAAACAAAAATACAAAAAGTGATTTCTAAATATGAACAAAAACACCTTTCTGTCGTTGAACAATTATTTAAAGAAACAATCTTAGAAAACAAACCCTCTCTAAATAAATTTCTTTTTCCAGTTAAATATGCTGAAAAAATAGAAAAAATAAATTCTAATCTAGAAAAAGATGTAGCCAAAATATTAGCAGAACCAACAAAGAAAAAATC
>JAQUYS010000038.1 GCA_028691765.1 Candidatus Nanoarchaeia archaeon
GTACCTGAAGATATGAAAGAAGAAATGGATTCTTTTCCAGAAATAAATTGGAGTGCTGTTGCGCGAGAAGCGATTAAAAAGAAATTAGAAATTCTTGAAAAATTCAAAGAATTTACAAAATACAGTACGTTCACTGACGAGGATGCAATAAGATTAGGTGCAAAAGTTAGTGAAAAAGCTGCAAAAAAATATTCTAAGAAATGAAATTAACGCATATGTTCTTTAACTAAATGTGTAAACTGCCTTATTTCTTCATATGTGTTTCCAAGTACTGGAAGGTACAATATATTTTTTCGGTTGAACAATTTAGTTAAGTGTTTGAACAAATATGAATGGTTTTCATGTAATATCTTTTCAAAAGCTTCTTTATTTAAGGAAATCTTTAAAGAATGTCTTTTGGTTAGTCCAGTTTTAGTTAATTCTATTGTGTTTATAGCGTCAAAAGGAATTTCTGCGTAAACTATGTCTCTAAACTCGGTTGCTCCTCGTGTGAAGGTTTTTGCTGTTTTGTATATGAATATTCCTTCTTTTTGGAGTACTAATTCTCCTTTTTTAAAACCTTTACTTGTTGTCCAATGAAGGATTTGAATTTCTTTTGCCATTTTTATTTACCTTTTACATTATCTTTTGTTTTTTCGGAAGTTTCTTCTATAGTTTTTAAAGTTTTTACCATATGCAATTTTATTATTGGATGATTGAATTGGCACATTTGATTGTGCGTTTTTATTAGACTTTATGGCATCTACTCTAGCCTCTGCATCAGTAATGCCAACCGCACCGTTTACTGCATTTGCAATATCATCTTTTGAACTTCCACTTTGTTCAATAACTTTCGCTCCATTCTTAGGAAGTGTAACTGAAATTTGCTTTCTATACTCAGACTCACTAATTATTTTATTTAGTTCATCAGTTAATCTTTCTTCACCGTTTAACAACAACTCAAATTTAGTATTAAAGGAAATCATGTTTTGTTCAAACTGAGAATATAAAGACATGAATTCAAGTGCTGCAAAATATTTGGTAAAGTGTGTGATATATGGATCTTGTAATTTTTTATTTAATTCTTGATTTAAATTAATTAAATAATTTTGTTCGTTCATTAAAGTCAATAAACTTTTGCTTGCTGTATTTAAAAAATGCTCGAGTGTGTTGTAATTTAATTGTGAGGCTTGTGTTGAGCTTTCTAGAGTTATCTTGAACTCATCAGCGAAATCGCCAATATCTTTAGCTACGTTTTGTAACTGACTTATTTTGAAACCCATATCGCTTGTTTTAGTTCGAGATTCTTTAAACTCTTGAATTATTTTAGCTAACTCCGTTTTTAAGAATGTATCTATTTCTTGAAATTCACTAATTTTTTCTACTTCAGGAATGCCTGGAGGAGTTGGTTCAACTTCTTTTTCTTCAGACACTCTATTGTGTATGTTTTTAAAGAAATTAAATAAGTTAAAGATTCGGTTTCCTGATGTTGAATTTTTAATTCGATTAAATATTAAACTCATATTTGATAAAATTTCTATGTTTAAGGAATATATTCTTTTGCTGTTATCTGTTTTAATGTTGTTTGTTACGTTTGGAGTTTTATCTTCTTCGGCTTGAGTTTGAAGAATAAGATTTTTCATTTCTTCTAATTCTACTCTTGTTTTTTGCAAAAGTTCATTTAGTTTTTTATTTTCTTCGCTAATTTTTGTATCGTGTTTTTCTAATTTTTTCTCAATATTGTTTAAGGATTTTTCCGTTTGTTTTCTGAAATTATTTATTAATTTTAAGAATTCTTTTAAAGGGAGTTTTTTGTAAGCGTTAGCGAAGAAAGTTTTTAGATCAGAGAATCCTTTGTCGATTTTATTAGATAATGTTGCTTCTGTTTTTCCAATTCTTTTAATTATTTCATCGCTTCTATCTTTAGATTCTTTATTTATGATTTTTATATTTTTAATTTCTTTTTTCTGCATCTCTAATTCGTGTTCTGCTTTAAGATATTCTCCTTTAGCATGTAAGTTCTCAGTTCCTGCAGTGTACAAGTCTTTTCTAGACATTGCATTTGATGTGTGTAATGTGTTCCACATCATAATAATCATAAATATGAATAATAGAAAGAATATTATTGTCAATAGTGAATTTCCAAAAAGATTTACAATTAAACCGAAAACAGGACTTGCAATACCAATTAAAGCTAGACCCCAACCGAATATGTTTGCGTATTTTTCAAATTCGTCTTTTCTAAATATTGTAACTTTAGCTGAATATTTTCCTACAATATATATTAATAAAAATACTCCGAATAAAGGTAAGGATTGTGCTAAATGTCCAACAGCTTTTCCTATGTCTCCTCCAAATAGAGCGGTAAATACGTTTACAAATTCAGATAAATATATTGCTTGTGCTTCACCCACTGCTTTAAGGTCGCTTGTAGTTATTATTGTGTATGCCGAAACCAGCTTTGTTGAAAATAATGACAACACAGATGTTAAAAAGAATAATTTGGACATTTTTATTTTTGACATGGAGTAATTTTGACATAATTAATTTATAAATATGTCGTTTTTAGAAAAAATAGTTAAATTTGTTGTAGGGCGGCATAATCTGCGATTATTACGCTTCTCATGTGTTCTAAGTCTTTAACTGCGTATAGTTTTCCTTTAGAATGATCAACTATGTTTTGGGCTAATTTTAAACCAACGTCATCTAAGGATATTCCTACTACAGATATAGTTATTCCTTGACTTACTGCTTGTAATACTTTGGTCATGACTTCTTTGGTTGGGTTGTCGCTTGTTGTGTGTAATCCGTCTGTAATTAAGACTATGTGTTTTACTCCTGTTTCTTTTTGAAATAATTCCGTTGATTGTGTTATGGCTAAAGCGATGTCTGTTTCTTGATGAGGGGTTATTCTTGTTAATGGACGTACAAAAGATATGAAATCGGAAGTTAGATTTACTTTTTCTTCTATTGCGCTTCCGAAAACAACTAAGCCTACTTTGTTTCTATCTTTTAGTGCTTTGCTTGCTAAAGAAACTCCTGCTTTTTTTGCCAGTCTTAGTTTTTCTCCTCGCATGCTTCCGCTTGCGTCTAAAGCATAAACTATGTTTATTTTTTGTTGTGATTCTCGTTCATATGTTTGTAAATCTTCGGAATGTAGTTCTTTTCTTCCTCGTTTTATTGCACGGGTTATTGTTTGTTTTATAGCGATGTCTTTGTATTTGTCTCCTTTTTTATATGCTCGGGCTTCTGTTCTGTCACCAAACATATCTGCGCTTGTATGTATGTGTTCTCCGAAGTTGGATTTTTCTGTTTTGGAATGTTCGTATTCTTCGTTTATTAATAGAAGGGCGGCGGTATCTAATCCTTTGGAAGTTATTAAACCACTTTCTTTTAAAAATTCTTTTTCTTTCAGATCATCTATTTTTTGTTTTATTCGTTTTTTCAATTCTCTTTGAAATTCAGGAATTTTTACGTTTTTATCTATGTATTTTGGATCGTAACCTGTTAATTCACGAATCATTGTTTCGCCAAATAGTTTTTTTGCGTTTTGATAATTTTTAACCATTTGTTCAAACATAGATTCTGGTACAAATGATCCTATGTTTCTATCGAAAGCATCTGCGATTATTTTAGCATCGTCTAAATCTTCTTTATCTGTTTCTAGAACATGATTTGGTAATCCTTCTTTATCATTAGGTGAAAGTTTTCCATCTAATTGTTCTCCTTTTTCAGTTTGATTTAAATCAATAGATTTGTTTTCTTGATGGGCTTCATCAGGAAGATCTATTTCTTCATCAAAATTTTTATTAGGGAACTTCGTCGCTACTTAAAGAAATCCCGACGCCTTCACAAAATTGATTGAATTCTGATTGTAAATATTCTTTTGGTGTTGTTGAATAAGCCAATGATGGTTTTAATTTTAATCTGTGTGCTAAAACGCTTGTCATTGCTTCCATTATGTCTAAAGGTTTAACTTTTTTATGATTGTTTAAAGAAGCTATTGCTTGTGACCGTTCATATAATCCTATGGATGCTCTAACGCTAGGGAATCTTTCTAGATTTGGGTTTAATCTTAAGTTTCTTATGAATTGTATCATATTTGCAAATAGTTTATCTTCGAAGTTTACTAAGGATTTACCATATTTTTTTACTATTTCCATTTCTTCTTTGGATGTGTCTGGATAATGTACATATATTAAATCGAATCGGTCTAATAGAACGTCACTTAATGGTTCTGTGTTTGTGTCGTCTGGATTCATTGTTCCTATAAATATGAAATGTACAGGTATGTCTAAATCAAAATTTCCTATGGTTACTCTTCCTTCTTGGAGTACTTGTAAGAGTGCGTTTTGTAATCTTTGTGAACATCGATTTATTTCATCGAAGAAAAGAATCCCATTATTTGCTTTGAATATTTTACCTGGTGTGAATGCTTCTTCACTTAATGGTCCAAATTGCATTGCTTTAATCGGATCAATATCTCCCATTAAATCTTCAATAGTTAAATCTGGTGAACCTTGTACACGAATAAATAGTTCTGAACCTTTGTAATTTTTTGTTTTTGCTGTTTTTTTTAAGCAAGAAGGACATACTGGATTTGTTGGTGTGCAATGAAATGGGCAATCGTTTAAGGTTTGTGGCTCTAAAGCCGTTGCTAAGTCTTTTACAAGGGTTGTTTTACCCATTCCTGGGTTTCCTACTAACACTATGTGTCTGTTTAAAAGTAGAGCGGATTTGATTTGTTTTTTGACGTCATTAAGACCGATTATTGAATCGAATGTTTGTGTTGATAGGTTTTTAAACTTCATTGTCTTAAGGGAATGTTTAGTTCATTTATAAAAGTTTTTACTTAAAATCATATAAATGAAAAAATACCTAAAGTGATTAAAGCTACTATTATGCCTGCAAGAATTACTCCTATTGTGTTTGCTAGGTAGAATTCCTTTTTTGTTAATCCTAGCATATATGAACCTAATGCGCCTGAATAAGAACCAGAACCTGGTAAAGGCACAGCAATAAATAGAGCAATTCCTAAAATACCATATTTTTCTTTAAATGGTTTTACTTTTTTATGTGCTTTGTTTAAGAATTTATCTAATAAAAAGTTTATTTTTGGGAAATGTATTAAATATTTTTTTATGAAGAAAATTAGTTGGTATATTATTATTCCTAGAATAATATTTGCAAAAATACAAGTTATAATTACCAATATTGGATTTAATCCCATGCCTGAGATAGATTGATTAAATGGTAAAGAAACTGTTGTTGTTAGAATTCCTGCAGGGATTGAGAATCTTAATTCTAAGAATGGAATAAAAGTTAGTAAAATTAGTATTAATATTTGGTAAAACATTGTTTTAGTTGAATTGTATTAAGTTATAAAGTTTTAGAATTTGAATTCTTTTCCAAAATCATCATCTAATGAACCCAAACTATTTGAAGAATTTGAAGATGCAAAAGGATCTTGAGTTAAAGGATTATTTAATGAACCAAATTCATCGTTTTTTACTTTACCCATATCTTCTTTTAAAACTTCAGAATCAGGAGTATACATTGCAATGAATTCTATTAAGTAATAATATACAGGGAAAAATGCAAAAACTAAAATTATAAATCTAAAACTTAGTGGAATTATACCATATATAACAGGAGAAAACACAACAAAAACATACGTTACTTCTCTAATTCTTCCATAAAAATGTATCCATTGTTTTCCTTTTATTCCAAAATAAATTATAGAAAACCCATATAAAAAAGCAAATAAACAAATTGTATATTTTGCAAATATTCCCCATGAAAAAGGAAGTTTATTAGTTATTATTTGATTAGTAATATGTCTTGTCCAATCAAGGCCAACAAACAAAGGAACTACACCATTAGTTATAGCATTACCAAAAGATGTACCTTTTTTCTCTTGAAAGAATTCAGCGAAAAACCATGAAGCCCAAATAGGAATTAAAATCCAAAAAACATTAAAATTTTTTATTGGAGAGATGAAAATGTACATCCATTCAACTAATGCCTTAAAAAAATATGTTACACCTATTCCAAGTACTGTCCAAAAACTCATGAAACAAGTTTAGAATTATTTATTTATAAATATATTGTAATTGTTTACGAAGTTAATTGTTCTTTTTCATCTTTTAAATTAAAGTGTTTTGATATAGTTTTCATAACTTCTTCAAAAGAAACTTCATCCACCAATAAAGGGATCATATCTTCATTCCATCGTTTATGTAATTTCTTTGCTCTATTAAACATTTTCAAAATAGAATATTCGTGACCTGAGTGAACACATTTCTTTTCAACTAAATTCATGTCGAATTTTACTTTGTGTTTAATTAGTTGGTAAATGTCATAGTGGTCTCTAGGTTTATTTCTTCCAATTGAAGCAGCTATTTTTTCAGCAACCATCTCAGTTCTGTTTAAACAAGGGAATTTAAATTCAGGTATGTTGGGATAGAAATGAGTCATTTCTAATACTTCTGGTTCTAAAAATAGTTTTCCTCGTTTATTTAAATCTATAAATATTTGATTTGTACCAAAAAGAGTTTTATATGGAACAATTAATCTGACGAAACCTTCAACATCTTTGTCTTGGGTGATTTTGCCAAATAAGTTAGTTTCATTAATTGTTTCTTCGATATCGTTTCTAACATCTTTTAATTCTCTTGTTAAAGTAAAATCGATATCTTCACTGATTCTTGCGTGATTTAATAGGGTTAATTGTAGTGCAGTTCCTCCTTTAAAATAAATTCCTTTAATGTCTTTCATCAAATATAATAAAATGGTTATGTAGTAATCTTTAACTAACAAATCTCGTTGGAACTTTTTTTCAACAATGATTGAATTTAATTCATCTTGGGTTAGTTGTCTGTTTTTGAAAACCATTTTTTTGATGCCTCTTTATTTAAAATTTTAAATGTATGCCCATTCATTTTTTTTGTAACAACTTCTTTAAATTTGTTTTCTCTTGTTTTCCGGAAAATTATACTGGTATTCAAATATCTTTTTTTTCCTGAACGTTTTTTACTATACACTTCAATTTTCATAGGAACTTGTTCTGTAAGCCTCCAATAATGTGCTGAAGACCAACCTCCAATATAGTAATCTTCTCCATTCATAACTTCGTCAACAACAATAAATGAGTGATCCACCCAAGAACCACTTTTCGCTTTAATTGGAACCAAATAATATTTATTTTTATTCAAAGATATTATTCTTTTTTTCTTCAAAAGTTTATGTATTGTGTGATTCATGCTGGATTTGTTTTTAAAATGATGAATAATATCTTCTCTTGTAAAATAATACTTTTCATAAAATTCTAGTTCAGATATAACTTCAATTTCTTTTTTTGATAGTCCTTCCATTTGTATCACTAAATATTGCGTATTACAATATTTAATGATGCACTAATATATAAAGTTTTGTTTTATAATTTTGTAAAATTATATATGTTATTTCTTTTTGAGATGATTATTTTTTTACCGTAACAATCGTCCTTAATAAAATACGTTTTTCGTTTATCAAAAGCACAATCAAAATAATATAATTTATTAATTAAATACCAAATAATTTTGGCGTAATAATTTGGCAAACAGTCTACAGAATATTTATCAATAGCGGTTTCATCATCTTCAAGACCAATTAAACTTTGAGCATAATTTTTTGCTTGAATTAAATCTTTTTCAAATTCTTCTTCAGTTATATCTTTCGCAAGCAAACTTTCCTCTTCTTCTCCTTCATACCAAGTATATTTAATTCTGAAAATATTCATTTTACCACCATTAAAAATAGCCAATTATTTCTTTATAACGTTTATGCGGGGTTGTCCAGTGGGTTAGTGGTATGTATTTACTAAAAAAAGGTTTCTTGAAATAATATATTAAATAAGTTTATCTAAAATGTTTACATCTTCAAATTTACTAAAAGCGAACCATTTCTTACCTAAGTCCTTAAGTGATGCCCCTATATGATAAATTTCTTTGTCTATGATTAAAAAGCGGTCATGTGATTTGTTGAATTGAACTATTTTAAGGTTATTGTATTGTTGATTGTATTTGGCCAAATCTAATTTTAATTGGTTGGTTATTTCTTTGGTGTAAATTGTTGTTTTTACTTTTGTTTTGGAGAAAATGGTTAAAGTTGTTTCATCTACGAAGTTGTCTATAAGAAGGATTTCTTGTTTTGCTGATTTGATTAAATCGTTTATAAATTTGTAGGCATCAAAGACTTGCCCGTCGAAAAAGATGCCTTTATTGGGTTTTATATCTTTTTCTTGGATTAAATTTAATATTTGGTCTATTTGGTTGTCGTGTGTTAAAAGTTTTTGTTCAGTTGTTTGAAGTTTTTGAAAGATTTCGGCATTTGATTGTAAGAAATGCCTCATTTCGATAAAAGCTCGCATAATTTGAATATTTACAATTATTGCAGTTTCACTTCTTAAAATTCCAGAGAGCATTGCAACACCTTGTTCTGTAAATACGTGTGATAAAAATCTTTTACCACCCCACCTTGATGTGCCAATTTGGCATTTCAAGTTAGTTTCATTTTTCAACAAGTTATTTCGCGAGTTAAATTTTTGAGATTCTGCTTCCGTTAGTTGGAACATAAAATCTTGTGGAAATCTTTCAATATTACGTTTTGCTGCTCTATTTAATGCTCCAGTTTCAATCCCATATAATTCTGCTAGATCTGAGTCCAACATTACTTGTTTTCCACGAATTGTGTGTATTTTTGATTTTAGTAGTTCGTTCATAGAATTAATTTGATTTGGTGTTATTTATAATCGCTTGAAGAAAAAGCGGAAAGTTTCCGGTTAGTTATAATTCTGTTCTTTAAAATCAATGTACAACTCTTTCGTTATGAAGAACACCTTACAAATTTATATTTTGATTAGAAAAAAAGAAAAAATAAAAAAAAGTTGAATCTTTCGATTCATTTCAGACTACTTAGTTAACTGAGTTTACTTTAATGTTGTCTAAACTAGTTACGATAACTTCCATTTCGTCG
>JAQUYS010000039.1 GCA_028691765.1 Candidatus Nanoarchaeia archaeon
AGATTAAATGAGATGGAAAAATTACTTCGTATTCCTAATGTTAATAAGAAAAGAGGAATGATTTCAAATAAAAATTTAGCAGATAAAATTCAAGAAGCATTATTAGAGAAAAATAAACCTCTTGTAGAAAAACTTGAAGTTGTTAATAAATATTCTTTGGACTTTGGAGAACAATTAGGAAATATTTGTTTAGATAATAATGAAAGAAATGCAGTTCCTTATATTGTAAATACTATGAAATTTAGTAAAGATGCAGAATTATACTTAGATTCATTTTTTGATACTATGAATAGTATTTTAAAAGTAAATGGAGATGTTTCTAATCACAATAAAAATTATGTTGTTGGTAAAACTCAAAATAATTTAAGTGTTAGAGCAAATATGAGATCTGCAACTGAATATGCAAAACTTTTAGGATTTTTAAAAGGAGAAGATGAAGTTTCAACAGATACTTTAACTCAAGTATTACCTTATGTAATAAATCATAGATTAAATTTTACTGATGATTATACAACAGAAGTTGGAGAATTTGCACCAAATTCACAACAAATGGAAAAATCAAAACAAATTGTGAAAGATTACACTTCTGAAGAATTTGTTAAAAATAAAGCAATGCTTGAAGAATTATATGATTCAATAAGAAATGGAACTGCAAAAGAATTTTTGTCAAAACATCCAGATTCAGATTTACCAATTGTAAAACAATTGTATCATACGATGGAAAAATGAAATCAAAACAAGATTACTTAAAAATGCTTTTTGGAGAGCCAAGAGCAAGAGAACAAAATGTTGTTTTAGATAGAATTCAAACTACTGCTCCAATTTATATTCCAAATAATTCAATAGTAAATATTAATGACATTTTGAATGGAGAAGAGTTTTATGGGGATAATCAAAAAGAAGCTTTAGAAAAAGCTTTAGATTATAATGGTGAATTTTATTTACCAAATATGAGAGAATTAATTTCTGCAAAAGTTCAAGCTGATAAATCACATAAGTTTTGGAAAAACTGGTATTCAGTTCATACTGAAGAAAATATTGGTATTGATACTCAAGGTTCTTTTTATAAAAAAGGTGAAGAAATTGTTCTTTTAATAAATGGTGGAGGAATATGGACACCAGATAGAATTCAAAAAGCTTATGATAAAGGATTGTTAGATGGAAGTGGAAAAATCAATCCGAATGAATGGAATGATGCACTTAAAGGAAAACTTGCAGATGGAAAATCATTAAAAAATATTTATACTTATGAAGAAATTAAAAAAGGAGTTTCTAATTTACCACATCAATATGGGGTTGTTGTTCCATACAAATTAGTGAAAGATTTAGAATCAGATTACTATAAAAAAACAGATTTTTTTAAAAATCCTTTAGTTATTGCTAGAAATGGTGGACTAGAAAATTTAGAAGAATATTATGATTTAGCTTCAAATTCAAATGGACTTGGTTGTTATCATGTTTATAATGGTAGAAGTGCTTCTACTCCTCAAGGGCGTTTGTTGTATCTCTATAATACCTATTACGGACTTGGTGGCTATGATTATTTAGTTAACCTTGGTCGTTTTGTTAGGGTAGGCGTCGGAGACGCAAGAAGATAAATAATTTGCGCCGACAGGCGCAGTGCACGAAAGAAAAAGGTTAGTAAAAATGAAAGAAAATTTAGAAGAAACATTACATAAAGTTTTTCAAAAAACTAAAGATAGTTTTGGTTATGTTCCTTTAAATAGTGTTAGCCTTTCAAAAGAAAATCCAACTGCTTGGATAAACATGCAAGATTTCAAAGTTTGTGTAAATCCTGATTTCATAAATAAACTTTCTGAAAAAATGTCTTATGAAGATGCGATAGAAGGTGTTTTAGATCATGAATTTGGACATTATTTATTTCATCCTTATTCTTTAAGTAGAGTTATTCTTGAATCTGTTGCAATAAAAGATAAAGAAAATGGAGAATCTCTTAGACAATTTTATGATGATGTAAATGATAATTTAAGAGTTTTAATTAGTAAAAACAATAGTCAATTACCTAATGTGTATAAAACATTAAGTCCTCAATCAAAAGTTGAAAAAACTTTAACTGCTTTTTATAATTACAAACTTGGAAAAGATTTTGGAGATGTTAAATTAGATAAAGAATGTGAAAAAGCATTTGAATCTTTAAAAAATATAGATTTTCTTGGACAAAAAAATGGAAGAATTGAATTTGTTAAACAAAGCGATAAACAAAATAAAAATGATTTATTGAAATTTCATCAAATTATGAATCCTTTATACGAACAAGATAAAAAAGATGGAAAAACACCTCAAAATCCAATGGGCGAAAGTCCACAACTTGATGATTATACTGGAAAACAAATAAGAAAAGCATTAAAAGAATTAATTGAGAAAGGACAAATTTCAAATGAAGATGCTAAAGGTTTTATTAAAAAACAAACTAAAAAATTTTCTGAAGAAGGAGATTTTCCGGGTGGAAAATATTTAAACAATCCTGATTCTTTCGCAAATAGATTTTTATATGAATCACTTGCAGGAAAATATTCAATTACTTTGAAAAAAACTCCTTTATTAGCTAAAGATGGAGTTTATCCTACTAGACATGAAAAATTTGAAGTTGGAGATGATTTAAATTCACTTGATCCATTCAATTCATATGGTGGAAAAGTTTTACCCGGACTTTCAAATAAATGGGTTAAAGAAAATTTAAAATATCACGGACAAAAAGAAGCAACTCCAAATTTAATGATTTTATTAGATGATTCAGGAAGTATGCCAAATCCTACTGAAAAAATTTCAAATGCAGTTTTAGGAAGTTTTGCAGTTGCAAATGAATATCTTAAAAATGGTGCAAAAATTTCTGTTGGAAGATTTTCAGATAGAACTACTATGCAAGATTTTACTAATGATAAATATTCTGTTTTAGACGAATTATTAAAATTCAAATCTGGTGGAGACACAGTTGTTGATTTAAATGTTGTAAAAAAAGTTTCAAAAGGAATTTATGATTTAGTTTTAATTACAGATGGACAAATAGGAAATAGAGACAAAGTTTTAGAATATATGAATTCACATATTCAAAATGGAGCAAGAGCTTATGTTATTGAAATAGGAAATCACAATGAAACATATAATGAAGGAAAAGTAAAAATAATTCCAATTTCATCTGAAGAAGATATTGGAAAAATCATACTTGATGAAGTTCATAAATATAATGCAAATGTTGGTGCTAAAAAATGAAATCAAAACAAGATTATTTAAGAATGCTTTTTGGAGAGCCAAAAGCAAGAGAACAAAATGTTGTTTTAGATAGAATTCAAACTACAGCTCCAATTTATGTTCCCAATAATTCAATAGTTAATATTAATGACATTTTAAATGGAGAAGAATTTTATGGGAATAATCAAAAAGAAGCTTTAGAAAAAGCTTTAGATTATGATGGTGAATTTTATTTACCAAATATGCGAGAATTAATTTCTGCAAAAATTCAAGCAGATAAATCTCATAAATTTTGGAAACAATGGTATTCAGTTCACACTGAAGAAAATATTGGTATTGATACTCAAGGTTCTTTTTATAAAAAAGGTGAAGAAATTGTTCTTTTAATAAATGGTGGAGGAATATGGACTCCAGATAGAATTCAAAAAGCTTATGATAATGGTTTACTTGATGGAAGTGGAAAAATTTCATCTGCAGAATGGAATGATGCACTTAAAGGAAAACTTGCTAACAATAAATCATTAAAAAATATTTATACTTATGAAGAAATTAAAAAAGGAGTTTCTAATTTACCACATCAATATGGAGTTGTTGTTCCATATAAACTTTTCAAAGATTTAAGTTCTGGACAAAATCAGAAAAATAATTTTATGAAAAACCACATAGTAATTGCAAGAAATGGTGGATTAGAAAATTTAGAAGAATATTATGATTTAGCTTCAAATTCAAATGGACTTGGTTGTTATCATGTTTATAATGGTAGAAGTGCTTCTACTCCTCAAGGGCGTTTGTTGTATCTCGATGATACCAGTGACGGACTTGATGGCTATTTTAATTTAGATAACAATGGTCGTTTTGTTAGGGTAGGCGTCGGAGACGCAAGAAGATAAATAATTTGCGCCGACAGGCGCAGTGCACGAAAGAAAAAGGTTAGTAAAAATGAAATCAAAACAAGATTATTTAAAAATGCTTTTTGGTGAGCCAAGAGCAAGAGAACAAAATGTTGTTTTAGATAGAATTCAAACTACTGCTCCAATCTTGAACAAAAATATAAATTTTAATCTTTTAGTTGAATATTTAATTAACAACAAAATACCTCCTATTTTTAGTGATGAAAAAAGAAATGGAAAATATGTAGGAAATGCAGTTGCTTTGGAAAAAGCGTACAAAAAAATGAATGAAAAAGACATTATTGCAACAATGCCTTATTTAATTGCAGGTAAAGCAGAAGCTGACAAAAATAATTATTTATGGCAAAATTGGTTTAGTTGCTTATCAGAAGAAAATGTTGGTATTGATACAAAAGGAAATTTTGTAAAAAAAGGAAATTCTGTTGTAATTACAGTTCATGGAAAAGGATTATTAACTACAAATCCAGATAGAATTTTTAGAGCATATACTGCTGGTTTAACACCTCAAAATTCTGCAAGATATTCTCAAAATGAATTTGAAGAATTATTAAATGGAGAAATTAGAGGAAATAAAATTCAAATCTATACTATTGATGATGTTTTGAAAGGAAATATAAAAAATCCTTTTGAAAGATATGCAGTTGTACTTGATTTTGAAAAAACTAAAATAACGAATTCAGGACAACATGAAAAAAATGATTTTATGAATAATCCTTTGGTTTTAGCAAGAGCTGGAACAATAGAGTATTTAGAAGATTATTTTGATAAAGCAAAAGATTTAAATGGAACGGTTGGAAATTATCATAGATTAAGTGAAATTGATCCTAAAGAGTATCAAGGGCGTTTGTTGTATCTCAGTAGTACCAATGACGGACTTGTTGGTAATAGTGTTTTAGATAACTATGGTCGTTTTGTTAGGGTAGGCGTCGGAGACGCAAGAAGATAAATAATTTGCGCCGACAGGCGCAGTGCACGAAACTTTTTTTATTCTAAATTAATTTTTAACAAACTCTTATTTACTTTTATATGTTGCTTCGCAACATTTTTAAATTCAATTATTTTCTAAATAGTGTCTCAGCTACAATAAAATGTAGCTTGGAACTACACGTCTTTTCACTAAGATGATTTAATCATTATAAAGCGCATGAATTAGTTCATGCATTCAATCACAACAGAAATGAAGTGATGTAGATATAATTGAGTGGGAAGGCTACTTCCGTGGGCGTTTGTTGTATCTCAATAATACCAATAACGGACTTAATGGCAATAATAATTTAGATAACAATGGTCGTTTTGTTAGAATAGACAAGCTATTTTGGCTGGGACAACTTTTCATTTATTTTAAACTCATTCCAAGACATAAATTTATTTTTGATTTTTTTATCTAATTCACAAATTGTTGTTTTATTGTTTATAAAAACTAAAAATTCTTTTTTTGTAAATTCCATATGTGAAGCAAAATTAACTAATTTTTGAAATTTTAAATTACAAATTTCTATTTGTTTTTTATTGTAATAACATTTTCTACGACAATTAACTTTTTTATACCAACTCACATAATAAAATATTGTTTTCTTTTTTCTTTTTCCTTCAACATTAGCTAACACCAAAGAAATATCATCCAAAGATATTTCACAATTATTTATTTTTTCATAAATTTTTTGAATAGATTTTTCAAATCCAATATTTTCTAAAATTAATTTAACTTTCCATGTTGGTAAAATTTCTTTTAATTTTATTTGATGATTAGAAACTAAAACACACAAATGTTTATTTATTGTACCTTCCATTAAATTTCTCTTCTCTGCAATTTCTTTTGCACTTAATTTATTTTTAAATAATTGTAAAGTTTTTTGTTCTGTAAATAAAAATTTATTATTTTCAATTTTTTGAGAAAAATTTTGATGTTTTTTTATAATATTTATTTTTTCATCTATTTCAATAGGAAACATTTGATTAAATTTAGAAATAACTTTCTTTCTAAGTTTGAATGTATTTGCATGTGATGAGTAAGCCAACCAACCTTCAAGTTTTTCAACAATATTTTCACGATCAATTTTTTTAATTAAATATTTTTCTCGTAATTTAATTAAGGAATTCTTGAATTTTCTTAGATTTCTTTTTGCTAATAAAATGTGATGAGGAAATATTCTAAAACCTAAAAAATTTATTCCATTATTCAAATCTAATATTTTAGATTTATCTGGATGTAATTTAAGCACTAATTCTTGTTTTAAGAACAAATCAATTTTTTGTTTATATTCAATTAATTTATTTTTGTTCTTTCCCAATATTACAAAATCATCAACATAGCGAATATAATATTTGATTTTTAATTTGTGTTTAATAAATTGGTCTAATTCATTTAAATAAACATTTGCAAAAAATTGTGAAGTTAAATTTCCTAAAGGCATACCCTTTCCTTTTTCAATAGTTTTGTGATTTTTTAAAATTAGTTTAATTAAGTTTATTATATTTTCATCATCAAAATATTTTTTTAATATGTTTATTAATATTTCATGATTAACATTATCAAAATAACTTTTAATGTCTGCCTTTAAAACAAAACAAATTCTTGTAAAATTATTAGAAACCTTTGTCTTGAAATAATTAAATCTTTTTATTGCATTTAATCCACCTTTGCCTTTTCTATTAGCATAAGAATCGAAAATGAACTTTTTATCTATTTTTGGTTCAATAATATTACAAATTGCATGATGAATAACTCTATCTCTAAAATCAGATTTACTTATTTTTCTTGTTTTAGGATCTCTAATAATAAATGTTTCTAATGGTTTTGGTTTATATGTTTGTAAAATTAATTCTTTTTGTAATTTTAATAGATTTTCAGTTAAATTTTCTTCAAACATAATAACATAATCTTTTAATGTTTTACCTTTTCTAGCTTTTTTAAAAGCATGTTCTAAATTTGCATAAGAACACATTTTATCATATAAATTTTCTTGCATATTTTAAGGATTTATGATTATTTAATAAAACTCAAACATTGATTCGATATGTTGTGGTGCCTTTTTCTCCGTTCTGATAATAAATAATAACAAACCTAATTCAAATAGGAAATTTGTAATACATATTCCGAGCTTCATATTTATATGATGGCGAACCTAAGGTGGTTAGAAATGAAAAAAATCAAAAAATGGCCTACATATTCTGACAAAACTATTTATAAAAAAGAAGCCATTGGACTACTGAAGAAAAATATGAGTTTGATGAAAATTCGGAAAATGCAATGCGTTTTCGGAAAGCAGTATTTATACAAAAGCAAACCTAACACTTAGGAGGTAAAACAAAAATGGATTACAAACGTGAACCTTTAGAAGAAGACGAAGTTCTTCTGTTGAGAAAATCATGCCAAAGTTTTGAAGAAGAATTAATTATCAATCTTCTTTTAGATACAGGCATGAGAGTGTCTGAACTTGCTAATTTGAAGGAAGAAAATATTTCTTGGCAAAGAAATTGTATAACTTTAATTGGAAAAGGGAAAAAACGAAGAGTTATTCCTTTAAGCAACTTAGCCAAATTTTATGTAACTCAATTATTTGCAAAAACTAAATCTTTTCCTATGGCTATGCGAACTATTCAAAAGTATGTAAAAATTGTAGCTGAAAGAGCAAGAATTAGAAAAACTGTAAGTCCTCATGTTTTAAGACATACTTTTGCAGTAACTTATTTGCACAAAGGTGGAAATTTAAGAGCTTTGCAAGGAATTTTAGGACACTCTTCAATTTCAACAACAGATATTTATCTAAATTATTCTGGACAAAGAGTAATTGATGATTTCCAAAGAATATGGGAGAACTAAAAGAAAATCCAAATGCGAATAGAGATCTTATTATTGCAGTAATAGTTTTATTTGGACTTTGGGGATATAAACATTTTGAAGAGAATCCTATTGATTGGTCGGCAGTCGCACGTGTCATCATACTTTCGCTTTTGTGCCTTCTTTTTCTCACAGGCATCATCATTGCAATCATCTCAATTTATCGCCACAAAAAGCAAAAGAAAGAAGAATTTGAAAACTTCTTAAACAAACTTAGACTCATTAAAGAAACAAAGCTATATTCTATGGAACAAATATCTCAATTAGATGAAGATTTGAAAGAATTGTATGATTCTCCACATTATGAAAAGTATTGTGATGAAATTTCAAAAATTAGTGATAACTTGCTTAAAGTTTATGGAGAACTAAAAAAAGAAGAGGAAAAAGAGAAAGAAAAAAGTCGACGATGGTCTCAAGAATTTAATTTAGAACACTACTTTGTAGCACATAGTACAAATGAATTGCCTAAATGGGCAAAAAATTATGATAAAGATATTATCAAATCAGTAACAGAAGAATATAATAAAAAATATAGAAAAGAAAAAGTTGAAGAGATTGATGAATATGAAGGTAAAAAATTTTATTTTGCTAAAGATTTAACTCCTAAAGAAAGAGAAGAACTAATTGAGCTTTATGGTTTTAAAAATTATCCTTTTGTTAATTTTGATGGCAACTTTGGAAATCAATTATTTATCAAAAATACAAATTCTCATGAATCTGATTATCACTTCGCTATGAAACATATGTTTGGAAGTTTAGATTTTGGAAATCCTATGATGGAGTATTCTTACAAAAGTATGGTTGTAGATGTTATGTTTACTTTGGGGAAGAAAAGAATTGCATTAGAAATTGAAACTGGAAGTAATAAAGAATTATTTGTTGAAGAGAAGATTAAATACTTAAATAAAAATTATGACAAATGGATTATTTTAACTTCTAGAAAAAATAAAAAGAA
>JAQUYS010000040.1 GCA_028691765.1 Candidatus Nanoarchaeia archaeon
AAAAAAACAATTTGGGCAAACTGATCTTGGATAATGACAAAATATCCGCGTGGAAAATTGATGAAAATGAAAAATCATCGTTTTCGGGGGCAATAATGGAAATCCGCGAGAACGAAGTTATGTACGAGTCGCGAGTGTATAGCCTGACAAACGATATCGATATCAAGACCTTGGCTAAACAAAACAATCAATCCGGAGAAATCGAAATTGCCATCTTAAAACAAAATGCCGCGGGCGATAAGACAATTTTGGGGCGAACAACATTCGCTGATGAAAATATTTACGCCCATCGCATCGCGGATTTTGAAAAAATGGTTCCGTTCACGAGCAAGTTAATAACCACAAAGAAAGAGTACGCCGATTCCTTCGACAAGATAATGAAAACTACAAAAATATGAACAATTTAAATTCAATCATAGACGCAACGACCCCAAAACCGATCGCGCCAAAGTCAAATCTCGCCGCCTTATTAGAGGCAACAAAGAAAACTGATGACAGTCCTTCCGACCCGGCTTCCGGCAATAGCAATTCCAGCGGCACGGCTTCAAGCCAATCATCAGCTCAAAGCACGACAAACCGTGAATCGTTAAAAAATGAAATAGTAACCGCCCGAATCCAGAACGGTTGGACGCAAAAAGAGTTAGCGAATAAATGCGGCTGCTCTCAAGGTACGGTGAATAGAGCCGAAAACAATCTCCGGGTCTCAGTCTATATGTTGCTAAAAGTCGCCAGTGCCTTGAGCTTAAAACTGCATATTAACTAAAAAACCAATGGGAATACGCGACATTGCTTTAAGCAAAGGTGCGAAAGCGCCAAAATATCTGGAAACCGAATACATTGACAGTGTTTATCCCGAGACATATCAGGCTTCGTTCGATCGGAACTATAACGCCTTTACCAGTAAAAACCATAAAAGCTATCTGCCGGATGTAAAAAATCCTACTGAAGCGACTGAAATTATAAAAATTGAGATTGAAATCGGTTATGCGGAAATCGGAGTCCATGCGGATGTCGAAAATCCAAACTACGACTTCAGCAAGGCTTTAAGCGAAGCCGAAGATATTGCCATGAAACGGCTGATGGACCTCTGTGGCGAAGACGTCAAACTCCGATATCGAGTGGATATTGCAATCGAGGATTGGGTTGATGTTCTTGCGGCCACGGTAACGCTCACGAAAGCCAAAAGTAAAAAGTAAAAACATGGAAATAAAATATCCGGAGAAATGGTTGAAACCGTTCCGGGAAATAAAATCCGGAAAACTAGCACAAGATGAACAGCTGGCTTCGTTTATAATCTTCGCAATCATCAATAAGCTTACGAAAAAAGAAGAAAACCATGCTCTGTTCGCCGTGGTTAAAAGAGGAAATAAAGCATTGGGCCGAGTAGTCTACAGTTCAATGCATCCGAATTCGAAATCGTTCGCTTTCACTGGGGCATCAGAATTTGCCGAATATCCAGTTGAAGATGTTGATACTTTGATCAAGGAAACCCAGGAAGCCGCGATAAGCTTCGCGGTTAAAATGCACAATGAAAATATCGGCAAAGACATTGATCTCGATAAGCCGATGTTCGGACTTATAATCCGAGAAAATGCCAGTTTGGAGGGCATTGTCGAGGATTTGAGCAAGATTGATAACAATATGTTTGAAATTCCAAAACAAATCGCCTTGGAATTACTCGGGTTAAATGATTTGTCCGCCAGCACCGAAAGATTCAGCAACCTGCTGGCAAATATTCAAAACCGTCCGGTACTTGATCCAATATTGATAAAAAGCGAATTCGCGAAAATCAGCGAAGAGCAGGAACTGATAAAGAAATATGGATTTAGAAAGATCCAAAAACTCGCCCAGAAAATTAATTATTGCGGCGAGATAGTAAATAAACAAAAACAAAATGGCTAACACAATCAAAATAGGAAAAATCGAAGTTGAAGTAAATAGCACACCCAGCAATTATATTCCAAACGGCAGTAAGGATTTTATCGACCACGGCGAAATCTTAAAAACCATCGCTCTCGGTATCCGCGACAATCTGCCCGTATTATTAATTGGAGAGAGCGGAGTCGGAAAATCGAGCGCCGTAAGATACCTGGCAGAAAAAACCAACAACGGACTTCGCCGCATCAATTTGAACGGAGGAACCACGGCCGACGAATTAGTGGGAAGACAATTACTAAACGACCATGGCACATATTGGGTAGACGGCGTTTTGACCGATGCAATGAGAAAAGGAGAATGGGTTGTCCTTGATGAAATCAACGCCGCTCTTCCCGAGGTTCTCTTCGTTCTTCAGTCAATCATGGATGATGACGGATATTTAGTCCTTAATGAGAAAGATGACCGCGAGATCGTCAAGAAACATCCGAACTTCCGCTTGTTCGCAACTTGTAATCCACCGGAATATGCAGGAACGAAAGAAATGAATAAATCATTACTATCCCGTTTCCCTCTTTGCATTAACGCTGAATTTCCCACACCAGCAAAGGAACTCGAAATCATCAAACATCACCTTGGTGCCGCAGTGTCCGAATCAGAATTATCCATTAAACTCGTTGGATTTGCCAACGAAACGAGAAAATCAAAAGAAATCGGAAATGCTGATTACGCAATTAATACCAGGGACATATTAAACACTTTACGGCTTAGTAACGACACCGAGCCGATGGAGGCTTTTGCCCTCGCCTTCGCAAATAAGCTTGACGTAACCGATAACAAAGCTCTTATGGCCACCGCCCGGCTGCATCTGCCCACGACCAAAAAGAAAGCCATGGCCACGAGAAAAGAGGTTAAGCAAACAAACGAGATAACTATTGGGAAAAATTACATTCTCAACGGCGATATGCAAGGCGCCTACATCGGAATGAGCAGCGATAAAAAGATAATCGGCGAATGGAAACAGCTTGGCCTTGGAGACATCATCGGCAATATCAGCAAAGAAAACGCCGTGAAAAATGACGAATTCAAAGTTACCGCTACTTTCTACGAAAACGCAACCACTGGCGCCAGCGAAAAAGAAGAAACTGCTCTTGGTGATAAGGTTGCCAGCATGGTTGAATTCACCGAAGGCGGTAACAAAGGACAAACGTCGATCATCATCCACCATCCGGCTGTCGGAGAGTCAGCTAAAATTATTAATAACCTCTATGAAATCTCTTGAATTTCAGAAGATTGCCCAATTGTTATCACGGCAATACAAGATAGTTTTGCGCCAAGGCAAGGGCTGGTGCTGTAATATCGCCAACCGCATTGTCTACTATATCGAGCAGGATATTCATGAGCTCCCAGAAGATCACATCCTCGGGTTATTGCTTCATGAGATCGCCCACATTCATTACAGCTCTGGCGTAGATTATCCGATCATAAATCGCGAATTGATAAAAAACGCGACAAACATGCTGGAAGATATTGCCATTGAAAACTTGATCAGCAAAGATTACCCGAACGCCGGAGAAATCCTTGAATCAACAACTCAGGAAGTTCTGGACGAATTGATCAAAATTCTTCCAAAATTGCGAGTGTCCGAACACGAAAAAGCACTACTTTATGCCTCTACCAGATTCCAAGGCCGAGGGTACACGACCAACACAGCAAGGTACGAAATATTGGGACAAGCCATTTCCGAAGTGATGATCAAGCACAAAGAAGAAATTCTTAATCGACAAAAAACAAGCGATCTGGTCCCTTTGGCCAGAACGATTGTTGGTCTGATGATCAATCAATTGGGCCAGCCGTCCGACGAAGATAAGCGAAGAATGGAATATGACGCAGAGAGGCAAACAAATGGCGATCAATACGAACCGGATGGATCAAAGCAAAACCGCAGGAATTTAATCAAGGGCATCAATGGAACCAAGAACGGGACGAAAAAATTCACGGCACCGCATTCGGATATTGAGTTCATTAGCGAAATAATTGACCAGGCGAGCATAATCGGCCGGAGATTGAGGACTGTCTTGAAAAGAAATAATGCCATGGAATTCGGCGGTCGGTTCCGTTCCGGAAAAATATTGCCCAAGCGGCTTATCCGCATGCAGGTTCTAAAAGACCGGCGAGCTTTCGCAAAACGAGTTGTAAAAAGCAACCAAAGCTACTCCTTTGCGCTCACATGTGATGTATCAGGATCAATGTTCGGAAATCGTACTAATACGCCCGCGAGCAACTCAATGAGCTCAATGTTTATGGTCGCCGAAGCCTTGCGGACCGCGAACATTCCGAGAAGCTTGGGAGTTTTCGGAGAAGAAGCCATTACAATCTCTGCCATGGGAAGAACCGCTGTTTCCTGGGATCAAATTGCCGAAGATCGAAGCATCCGAATGGCAGGCCAAGGTTGCACCAATATAGAACTGGGAATGGATAAATGCATTGAAGAGTTGAATAAAACAAAAGCCGAGAGAAAAGTGATGATTGTTTTAACCGACGGTGCCGGCAGTGATGAAGATGTGCGCAATAGCCATGAAATTGCCAAGAAGCAAAACATTGAGTGTATTGGGATCACCGTGGGACAAAGCTCACAAGGTACTCTAGGGAGGGTTTTTGGCGACAAAAATAATATCATGTTGGCTAATCCCAAAGACATCGGCCCCGCTTTCATCGGCATATTAAAAAAAACGGTCACTGTCTCGGAAAAACAATGAAAAACATAGATCGCATTGCCCGCCTTATTTCCCAGAATGGGGCGGGCAATCTCCTAATCCATAGCATCCCAGGAGCCAGCCATTGGTTATTGTGTCAAAAAATTGATCAAGAAAAATGGGCCATTGCACTTTGCAATCCCATAGGAAACGCCACTTTCAACCTGGGGACAATCACCGAAGCTGAACACTTGAATCTCTGGCAAGAATTAATTCTTCTTGATATCAAGAGGCGCATTGGCATTGCCGAGAAAGCCAAGATATACAGAAACACGATCCGCAACTTCAGAAAAATAAAAAACATTTATGCAAACTTCATCAAAAAGAACAATCAAAAGCGTCGAAGAACTGAAAAAGGCGATATCCGCCGGCCATCGGGAATTCGCGATTTCGCTCAACGGTGGTCTAAAAAGTCGCAAGCTTATCCGCATAAACAAGAAAGGATTCATTGTTATCCGAAACAATATCGACAATTCGCTGCAAACCTTATGCGATAACCAGATAAGCGATGCCAGCCGCACGAATATTGGCCGAGCGATGGAACTCGGCGCATTCTATATCGATGATTAAAAAAACATATGCCAACATCATCAAAAAATACAAAAGCGCCAAAGACAACCAAAACGCCAGGATTGAATTGCCGATGGCTCAACACCAAACACCGAATCTGGAAAGCAGGAAAAATTGAACGACCATGCCACGCCTGCGGATATTGTCCATATGGCCAACTGGTTGAAGAATTCCCTTGTCACCAGGAAGCCGCCGATTATGCCGCCAAACATAATATGTGGGTCAAATGGGACAATAATGCCCCAGTAAAATGGGTGAAATGCAAAAAAGATGACCCAGATCCCACAAAAATGGAAGACATTGACGCTGCGATTCCTTTCATAACCGAACAATATTCATGTAAGGTGTTCGGCCATGATTGCCCCGCGTATTATCACGCCGAAATGCTTGCGGAAGATTAATGAAAAATTAAAGGGCCAGCCATAACCGGCTGACCTTTTTTTACTAAAAATTAATTTAAAGTTAGTCGAGATTTTGATGTTTTTACAATGATTTCAAATTGATTTTAGCTTTAAATGTGCCGGTTTTTATTGCCCACGGTGAAAATTATTAGAGTCTGCGACTGCGTGTCAAGGGTTATTGTCAAGTAGGTAAAAAATCAAGAAATCGATGACAAATAAAGCCAAATGTGCCGCTAAAACCTTCAATAAAAATCGTTATGACAAATAAGAGTGTGGTACTGAGTTATGCTTAGTATACCAAGATATATTTAGGCACATCAGATAATTATTTCTTCATTATGTCAAGTAAAACCGATAATTTAAGCAGATGTTTCCGTTTTGAGCGGTGTTCTCATAATATTTGTCCTTTGGATCCTCAATTGTTTGCCAGGGTTGGCTTCGACGATAGTGATAAATGCCCTTTCATGCGCCCTGCAAGGGCTACGGCAATCAACGGTAAGCAATTTACCACTGGAGGGTCGGTTATGCCAGATGCGGAGTTGATTTTAGTCCCACGCGATAATGTCGAACGGCTTAACGACGCCTCTCAGAAGCGATGGCGGGAATTGAACCATTCGCCTTGAGGGTTAACGGCTCCGGTTTTAAGCGAGCAGTTAAATCAGCCTTAAACGGCTTAAACACACATTAATTAAACAAACACATGGCAAATAAAAAATGTTTTATTTATGCACGTTGTTCTTCGGTTCGCAAGGAAGCTCATGAACTGCACGTTCAATCGCAGATTGACGATTGTAAGAAAATGGCGAAACGCCGCAAGCTTGAAGTGAAAAATGTTTTTATGGACAACAAACATGCGGTAAAACCAAATTCCCGCCCAGGGTTTGAAAATATGCTGAAGCGCATTAAGGCAGGTGAGGTTGATGTTGTCATCTGCCAAACCCTTGACCGGCTGTTTCGCAATGAAAGCGATTCAATTAAGCTATGTCAAATGTTTCGGCAAGGTTCTTTGAGGCCAGTCATAACCGTTGAAGGAGAATTTAGACCTTCTTGCGATACGTTCCCCTTATGCCCTTCCAAGAAATCCGCCAAGTGCAATATTGAGTAATTCCTCAATGTTAATTGTAAAAGCAATAAAACCATGGTCAATGCTATATGCGAAAATGTGGAACGGTTTAATGATACTTCCCAGAAGCGATGGCGGGAGTTGAACCGGTCACCATGATAATTATAGAGCCAAAGAGATTGTATTCCGAAAATAATTATTTATAACAATATGACAAATTCAATTAATAAAAAAAATAGTTACATAGTGTATGCTCGTTCATCCTCAGATAATAAGGAGCAACGAAATCGATCTCTCCAAGAGCAAATCGATAAATGTAACAAAATTGTGAAGCGTCGCAAACTGGTGGTCAAAGATGTTTTAACCGATACGAAGCCAGCCGCAAAGCCGAACACTCGCCCCGCTTTTAAAGAAATGTTACGGCGGGTTCAAACTGGTGAAGCGAATTCAATTATTTGCTTTAGCTTGGATCGGCTTACCCGGAATAAAGAGGATTTATTGAAGCTTCAGCAGATGCTCAACTTGGGTTCCCTAAAATCCTTGGTCGTTGTGACCGGTGAACGCATTCCCGATTGCGAGATGCTCCCTCTTGGTTATAAAAGAACAAAGAACAGCATAGGTTTTGATGACGCAAAACCGTTTGTCGCATCAATCTTTGCCAATTATGATAGTATGCGACGGTCCGAGAGGGCAAAAGTTGCCAAACAAAAAGCTAAATGTAACTAAACGCGAACGGCACATGATTTCCTGGCCCACTTATTTGCCAGTAATCTCATGTGCCGTTTTTTGCTTACCCAGTTTCAATCTTTTTAATGAACCCGTAGTCTATCCCTCGCTGCATTGGTGGCGGGAGCTTGATCGTGAACTCAAAAGGTATCACTAAATCGCTCGGTACCGTTTCAAAATGTGGCATTACGCTCGTGGTGTTCCCACGTGTAAGCTCATAAAATATAATCATTAATCATTGACAATTTGAATCCGGTTTAAAAATTAAAGATTGACGATTAACTGTTTGAATATGCTTGATTATTGCCTGTTTTCGCCCAAAATTCAACCCATCTTCTTTTTTGTTCATGGTCTTGATTTTAAATATATCGGGCTAATCACATGGTTTCGCAGGTTTTAGTCATAATGCTGTTGATTTTTTCAATCCAGCAGATGTCAATGCGGCGTTTCAAAATGCCGATGAAAACTCCCAAATCATAACCGAGATTACCGGCGACGGCATCCTCTAACTTCCTGATGTCAGCAATGGCTTTTTGGCTGTCTTTGCCGCCTTTTTTGATTTCAAAAATTATGCAATTGTTCGGACTTAATCTTCTGTGAATGATAATATCGGGCCGGATTTTGTCCCCGTTGGTATTCTTTTTGGCGGTTAATAAGTTGCGGTTATATTCGCAATCAACATTCAGTTCGCGGAACAAATTTCCCAAATATACCGCGATCCGATGGCTGATTGCCGGTTCATAGACATTAACTTTCAAAAGAGCGGCACGGTCAAGCGCCTTGAATTCCCGCACCGCCTCCCTGATTTTCTCCTTGGCGTCTTGAATTTGCATAATTGTTTTTGATTTAAAAAATGATTCGCCTATTCTTGATTATGGCGCGTGCCAACCAAGAATTCAATGGGAAAATTAAAAAACAGGGGTTGAATCCCTGTTTTTGGTTTTTTAATTATTTGACGGTTTTGTATTGGTCGGGCGACCAGACGGGGGCGCAGGGCATAAAAATTTCCATATTGCCCTGCCAATAAAATTTTTCGCCGGGATTTATCAAGACCAAATCGCCGGCGCCAATTTCATATTCCTTGTCTTCCACGGCCAATTTTCCCGAACCCGAAATGATATAGCCCATTTCCTTGCAAACTTCATTGGCCGCCCAGCCTTTATCGGGATAGCGTCCCG
>JAQUYS010000041.1 GCA_028691765.1 Candidatus Nanoarchaeia archaeon
AAAAAATAATATCATTCATAACTACCTCCCCTAAGGGACATACTTATACTGCAACTATATTGTAATTAGAAAATATTAAGTTTTAATAATAAAAAAATTAACAAATTGTTAAGTTCACAGTACCACTTTCAAAACAAATTGTAAACCGAATTGAAAGCCATTAGAATTTTAAGATTGTTAAAACTTCACGAAGCGACAATATTATCTTACGGGATTTATTGTAAAAAATTATTTAGAAATTTATATTTTTTAAATATTTTTTGATCAGATTGTAAATTTCAATCAATGAAATATCTTTGGCATAAGTAAATTTCTTTTGATATTGTATCCAAAGTTTTTGAATTTGGCGATCTTCTTCCAATTAAATTGCATAACATTTGAAAAGTTCATAATAATACCTGTAAATATTTTAAAATTTTATCTTTTACTCTTAATTTTTCCGCATATTCCATAAGCAACGGAATATTTTTTTTCTTCTTTGAAATATACATTTTTATGGCAGGTATAAAAAGCTGGGTATCGTCAATGTTACTGCCTCTTGCCATATCACATAATGTTTTTTCCATGTTATAAACTTTTATTTTATTTTTAAAAGGCGATAATTTTTCTTCTATGCCTAAATTATATATGTTCGAATTTGCCTGTTTTATGGTTATTAAGTTATCCTTTAATGAATATATATGATAGCCTTGTGGAAATGTCATAATATATCTATCTAACATTCTATCGGTTAAGCCATGAATATATAAAGCAGTATCATGAGAAAATATACCTTTTCTATATCGTTGTTGAAAAATATACATTTCATCTTCCAAAGCACCTTTGGTAATGTAAACCCCTCTTGTCGCTTTTAAGATCTGATTATTATTAAGCATTAATTTCAAATATTGTCTGGCGATATTATTAGCCATTATTTGTGAGGATGTTATTATTCCGTTATTTTCTTTTAAAAGTTTATTTATATTTTCAATATAATTCATAATAACCCTCCTTTCCTTTATTTTGTTTTATTTTTACACTTTGAATTATAATATATTAAAGTGTATTTGTAAAGACTAAAAACCAAGAAAACAAAAGAAAATACTGTAATAAGCAGATATTGATTTTTAAAACATAAATAAAAAAGCCCGCCGACACGTCCGGCAATTTCTCGCCAGATATAAGTGTGTCAGGAGGCATTTTTACTATATTGAAATTTCAATTACATTATACTTTTTGTAATTTAACAATGTCTATATCAAACCCTGCACCATTTAAAATTGTTTTAAATGTATCTATTCTTGGATTAATTTTTGGCGATAATGCCTTATAAATACCTGTTCTGTCAATATGGGCATTATTTGCTATTTTTGTAGCCGTTCCTCTTTCTGCTTTAATGATTAATTTTAAAGATTCTTTAAATGCTTCAAAATCTTTGTCTTTTTTGTACTGTTTGACAACAAAATCTTTAAAGCTTGCAAGAGCTTTCGGATTTTTCTTAAAATCTGCAACAACAGTATCATCAAAATTTGTTATTTTTGCTTTTTTCATATTATTCCTCCATACTAATCATACAAATCCATAAGTTGTCTTGCTTTTTTTATATCTTCACTTTGAGAACTTTTATCCCCTGCATTTAACAATAAAACTATTTCTCCGTTCTTTTTAGTAAAATAAATTCTTACACCAGCCTGTAGATTAAACCTTAACTCAAACAAATTACCTTTTAAATTTTTGCAATCGCCAAAATTTCCAAGTTTTACTCTGGACATTCTATCAATGATAATATTTTTGAGTTCGAAATTTTTTAACTTTCTAAACCATTTTTCAAAAATTTCTGTTTGTTTTATAACTATCATAAAACTCCCTTAATTCTTCTAAACAGAGTGTAGATTATTTTCTACACTTTGTCAAGTTGTTTATTGGGGTTTTTAAAAAGATTTTGTTACATTCTTGCCAAAGCATTTAAAAAACTTACTTTGGAATAATTTTTCATCTGAAGACCGGACGAAGAAGATTTTTCATTTTCACATAGTATAACCACACGAAAAATCAAAACAATCATAAGCAAAAACAGCACACCACCCAACCCGACAACCGAATAAACAATAAAATTACTCATCACAACTCCTATAGAATATACTCCCCTACAGGCACATTGTAATAAACAGATATTAAGTTTTAATAATCAAACCCTTAACAATTTGTTAAGTCAAAAAATATTTTATCGTATATTCCCATCTCCCCAAATTTAATGTATAATTAACGAAACATAGTATCAAATACCAGATAAGGAGCATTAAATGAAATCAAATCTATTTAATTTTTGTCTTTTTGTCTTTATTAGTTTTGTTTTTACAGGATGTGCAAGCATTATTTCCGGATCTAGACAATCCATAAATATTAGAACATCTAATGGACAAGAAGTCAAATCCACAATAATGACATCTGAAGGAACAGGAAATACTGTTCTCCCAACTATATTGAATGTAAAAAGAGCTAAACAAACAATAAATATTGATGTGAAAGAAACAAATGAGTACGAACAATCAAGTATGGGAGTCTCTTCAAGGATGAATGGTTGGTTCTGGGGCAATATTGTTTTGGGAGGATTTCTAGGGTCTACAACTGACGCCATTTCTGGCGCAATGTGGCAATATGATGATACTGTTACAGTCCCAATACAGAAAAAAAATGTTCAACAAAAATAAAAAATTATTTATTATTTTATTTTTATTATTTAACAGTTTAAATGTTTTTGCAGTTACAAAAGAAGAGTTGGTTAAAAAAATAACCGACTCTTCTTTATATTATGAGCAAACATGGAAAAGATTACTACACTATAGTAATGGTAAAAGCATTGTAAACAAAAACAGTACTTTTTTTATTTCAAAAAACGGATACAAAAATCCAAAAGAAGAAATGTTTTCTCTTGTTGATAAAATTTTTGACTCACCAACTAATGTTTTCGATAAATATCCGGCAAGAATATGGTTTATTGAAAAAAGTTTAAATATTTCTCTGCAAAATTTAAAAAATAGTAATGCCCCAGATTTTGAAGAATTTAAAAAGAAAGTGCTCGCAGATAATATTTATCTTGTTTTTGCTTCCGAGAATAATCATTCTCCTTCTACAATGATGGGGCATTTGTTTATAAAAATATCAGGCAACGATGGAACTAAAGATATTGAACACGCTATTACTTTTACATCACTAGTATCTGATAAAGGACCTTTTAAATTTTATTGCAAAGCTTTGACCGGGAATTTATCAGGCGGATTTATTTTAAATCCCTACAGAGATATAGTTTCAAGATATCTTTTTGTAGAAAACAGATCTATCTGGGAATTTGAAATAAAATTAACAAAAGAAGAAAAAGAGTTCTTTCTTCTTCACTTATGGGAATTAAAAGAAGTTCAAACAAAATATAAATTTATAACCTATAATTGTGCAACTGCTACTGTAGACTTATTAAACATAGCAAAAGATAAAAATTTTCTGCAATTAGATAAACCATTTAACACTCCCATTGATTATCTTAAAGAATTTGAGAAATTAGACACAATATCTAAAATAAATTTAATCCCAACAAAATTATACAACGAGAAAATAAAAATAAAAAATATGAATATTCTTGATGCAAATAAATCAAGCAGATTTGCCATCACTTATAGTAAATTAATAGAAGATTCTATAGAATTTCAGTTTACTCCTGTTTATCAGAATTTAATTGAACCATCTCCGGCATATTATGACGATTTGGAAACAAAACTTTTTGATATCACTGCAAACTACACTGTGCATACAAACAAATTATTTATTAAAAAAATAGATTTAATAAAATTACAATCAATCTTAGACTCTAATTCATTGATGTTGAAAGATAATATTTCTAAATATTTTAGTATTACATTTGAAAATTCTTTGTGTGAAACAACCACTAATCTTAATCCAACAATAAATTATGGTATGGGGTTGGCATATTCTTTTTATAAAGGTAAAATAACACCGTATTTTATGCCGAGAATCGGATACAGATATAAAGATACAAACAATTTTTTCTGCGTTCCTCAAATAGGAGTTGTTATTAAACCTATATCTCAATTAAAAATTATTTCAACCTATGATAACTATTTTGACACCTATAAAAACAACAGGGGCTTTAATTCAGAATTAAATTTACAATTCGGCTTTAAGATAACAGAAAACAACACTCTACTTGTATCTTACTCAGAATATACAAATACTAACATTGATACACAAAATATATTTAACATTGGTTTTGCATTTCACTTTTAATACTTTACAGCACATAAGTAAAGATTTGAAGATGATTTTTTATTTTCTTTTGAACAAAATGTAGTTTTTCTGATTCAACTACAACCACACTGATTTATTAATACTCAAACCCTTAACAATTTGTTAAGTTCAAAAAACCACTCACTGTTTATTATTTTATTCCGAAAAGTTCTCTTGTTTTAAAACTTCTCTTAATATTTTGTTTAATTGTTTTGATAGGTCTGTTTGAAAATTTTTACTGCCTAAATATATTGTTGCAGTAATAACATATTTATCTTCTATATCATTAAACTTATAGAAATGTATTTTTTTATTTGATTCTTCCGTTGTGATATATAATAAAATTGCTTTGTTTGTGTTATGCAGACTTTCATACGCTAAAACTTGAAATATATCGGTATTATTAAAATGTTTTATGCTACCATTGTGATTTTTATACTTTGTGTCTAATATTATGGCTTTATCTACATTTTCATATTCCAAGAATATGTCAACATAAGTATTCCCTACACTTTCTTGACTTTCAATATGTTTTAACAATCTATTATGTTTCTGAGCCGTTATATTAGATAATCTTTGATTAATTTCATGTTTATATTTTTTTATAAATTCAAAAATAAATTCCTCAAACAATTTATTCATATCCCACAATAAAGCAAAAGAATCAACCTTGTTTTGATTCATATCAATCGAAGCATCTGCTAAAAACATTTTTGCTAAATTAAAAGGTTTCGCAAACAATTCTTGTTGTTTAGTCAATTTAAGATTTTTAATTTCTGAATATTTAATTGTTTTTAAATGGATATCATGAAAAAAATTTAAAATAAATTTTAATTTTTTCTTACTATCATTTACGGATGTCAGCAAACATAAAAGGTGTGAAACATAGTAAAACAATTGATTTAATAAATTATTCTCAGAAAATTCATCATATTGACAGTAAAATTTAGTTTTATTTGTAGAATTTTTAATTATATGTTCATGAAAAAGTATTTTGCCTTTCAAAAAATTTAAATTATTTTCTTTTATAACATAGTTTTTTGGCACATATTTTTTTAATTTTTCAAATAAAGAATTTGCATAAATACTTATCAGTATTTCTAAAAATGGATTGCTGTGTTCAGAAATTTTTGCGATATCTGTTTCTTTTATATCAAGTTTTTTAGTCAAAGACAGCATATATAAAAGATTTTTTAAAACAATTTCTTTTTCTGCTATATCAATATCATCTTTATTTAATAATTTTGGTAAAACTTCAAATTGAAGGTTTTTATATTTTAGCACACCAACATATTGATTAGCCTTAATCCCTTTGCTTGTAAAGACAAAAACATCCTTTAATCTTTCATCTTTTTCAATAAACGATTGTAGTTTATTTTTTACATCATTTCTTAAATCATTATATTCTTGATATTCAAATAAAGTAATAATCTTCATTGAATCACTGTTCTTTTTCTGTTTTTTCAATAATATTTGATAATGCTATTTTAAAACTGTCATCTTCCATTTGTTCTTTTACAACAAAATTATAGCAACACATTTCATCTTCATCCATAATATCTTTAAAGCTATTTTTATATTTTTTGCTGCAATCTTTTTTAATTATAAAAGAATTCTTATCGCCGGCTTTTCCCAACAATACTTGAAGTTTTTCCCAATCATTGTAAAAGTATTCATTTAACAATGGCAATATTTCATCAAACCAAATATCTTTTAAAACTTGAATATTATCTCCTACTCTGTCTATCATAAAATAACTATGCCCTATTTGATGATCACAATCTAATAAAATTGTTATTTTTTCATTTAATGCTTCAAAAATATCTTGGAAATTTGTTCCTTTAATATTTATTGCCGTTACTAATTCTTTTTTAGGTGGAATTTCAATGAATTTGAATCTTCTTCTCAATGCTATATCAACAGATGCTATTGATCTGTCGGAAGTGTTCATTGTCCCTATAATATATAAATTATTAGGAACTCCAAAAATATTTTTTGTATAAGGCAAAATTGTTTTTAATTGATGTGTATTCCCTATTCTCTTGTCATGTTCTATTAATGTTATTAATTCGCCAAATATTTTTGATATATTGCCTCTATTTATTTCATCTATAATTAAAACATGTGGCAAAGTTCCTTCTTTTTTTAATTCTAATTTACCGCTATAATACTCTTCTATTTTTACATTGTTATTCGTAGTATAATCGTTTTCTGTAATTTTAATGCCATCAAATTTTCTTATTTCCTTTAATACACTAAAATAATAGGAGGTTAATCCTGAAAATCTCCCTTTCATTTTCTTGCCTAGTTCACTGGGAGTTTTAATATTTTCAATCTTATCTTTTTCGTACATTTCCTTTAATGGCATAAATGATATTGAATATATATTTGAACCAGATTTTGGCTGTATCCTTATTGAATTTTGAATATAGTCAACTATTTTGAAATTTGATTTTTCGATAGTATTTAAATCTGTTCCATTAGGATATTTAATTTTAAACTGCTCTAAAATATTATCAAATTCAATATCTTGTTGTTTTTGTTCTTTTGTGATATTTAAACATTCAAATAATGCATTATTCGCAATTTCTTTAAAAATTCCAACATTATAACCATACTTTACATCAACATTTTCATCATTATCATTAATGGACGGTTTTATTCCTTCAACAAATTCTTCATAAGAATATGACTGATGAAAAGTTATAAATGCTATTTGTCCTTTTTCTCTTAATTTCTCAAATTCTTCTTTGAGTTTATAATATTCTTGCTCGGAAACATTTTCATATTTTGTTTTATTAATAATCTCCATGGCTTTGATTATAGTATTATAGGTTTTACCTGTACCGGGAGGTCCATACAATATTTGATTTAATGACTGTGAATCATTTGAAATTAAATGTTTGGTTTCTTTTATATTATTAGTATTTGTATCACGTATAGTATATGTGTTGGAATTACCGTATGTTCTTTCATTTATTAAAGCATCATGATAAGAGAAAAATGTTTTGAATTCATAATATCCTTCGTTAGTTATATGTTGTATAACTTCTTTTATACGTTTGATGTTATTAGGCTTATTTGTTTTTTGATTAATTTCTAATATTTGCTTTAACTGTAACCCTTTGACACTAATATTATGAATGTCCTCTAATTCGTTAATGCTTTTATCTTGAATGTAAATTTTAGCCTCATCTATTTTTTCATTATCGTTTATAAAAATAATTCTATCATTATTATGAAAATTTTTAATATGATTATTGTATTCTGATTTTTTTATAATATAAAATTTAACAAATTGCTTATTTTTAATATCTTGTTTGATTTGTTCTACATTTATTGAATCAGGATGTATAAATGGAGGGAAATTGGCTTTTACCTGCCGAATATGCTCCGGATATATATTATGGAGAGACAAAAATTGGTCATTAGTGCAATTAAATTCTTCTATATTATTGCATTCTATTTGTTTTTTATCTTTATTTATATTTGAAATTTTACCAATAAAAACTGCTTCTTTTTGACTTTTTTCTATTATCAATATAATATTATCGCCTATATCAATTTTACCGTAAACGCCTTCTCGAGTCCAACGCTTTTGATTTTTAATACTGTCATCTTTCCAAAGAATTGATTTGTTTCGTTCGTCATATTGTTTAAGGTTTGAAATTCTAGTTATTAATGTTTTTGTCATGCAGATCTCCTATGAAATATGATTATTGTTAAAAATAATTTTTCAATTAATATCAATGCAAAAACTTTTTTAGGAACTACTAAATACCATCTTATAAATATGAAATTTGACTATAGTATTCTAATAGTTTTATCTAAATAAAGCAATGTTCTTTTGAACGAGATTTTTCGAAGTGATTTAAGTTTTTTACTTTTTTTGTGGTTGTCGTTTGAGATTTATCAGTTTATAGCGAACCGAAGTAATTTGCGACTACGGTGTACGTAAGCAAGAGTGCAACGGGCGGTACATAAGGGAGCAAATTACAAAGGTGTAGCATAAAATGGTAAATCGTAATTAAAAACTTAAGCGGAATGTGCGCCATATAGGAATCGAACCTATAACCTAACGGTTAAGA
>JAQUYS010000005.1:0-19003 GCA_028691765.1 Candidatus Nanoarchaeia archaeon
AAAACCATAACTATAACGAATTAGAAGAAGTTCTTTTTGACATGGGCTTCGAATTAGCATATATACAAGAAGATTTGTTGACAATCGAAATAACTGCGGAAAGATTAGATGTATTAAGTTTACAAGGTTTAGCTAGAGCAATAAAAGCATTCAAAGAGTGGGAAAAACCAAAAGTCGAATTTCAAATAAATAAAAAAGACTATGTTGTTTATGTTACAAAAAAAGTTAAAGATGTAAGGCCATACACTGTTTGTGCAATTATTAAAAATTTAAAATTAGATGACTCCAAATTAAAACAAATAATTAACGTTCAAGAAAAATTACACTCATTACTTGCGAGAGGAAGAACAAAAGGTGCAATTGGAATTTATCCTTTAGATACAATCAAACTACCCATAACCTATACTGCATCAAAACCTGAAGAAATAAAATTCATTCCGTTAGGAAGTGATAAAATAATGCATGGTTTAGAAATACTTTTAGACCATCCAACTGGAAAAGAATATGCGCATCTTTTAGAAGGAAAAGAAATGTTTCCATACTTCATAGATGCAAAAGGAGAAATTCTTTCTATGCCTCCAATTATAAACTCAGAAAAAACAGGAAGAGTTACAGAAAAAACAAAACAACTATTCATAGAATGCAGTGGTTTTGATAAAGTTTTATTAAACGAAATGCTTACAAATATAGTAACTATGTTCGATCAAATGGGTGGAGAAATTTATGAAGTTGAAGTTAAATACGAATTAGGCGACAAAGAAAAATTACCTTTAATTTCACCACGAGAAATGTTCGTTTACAAAAAAACAATTTATACTTTGATGGGAATTCAACTAGATGATGAAACTCTCAAAAAACTATTAGAAAAAATGATGTACGAGGTTGTTAAAATAACTAAAGAACAGATAGTTATCAAAGCACCTTGTTTTAGAAGAGATTTATGGCATCAAATAGATGTAGCCGACGACATAGCTAGAGCATATGGATACAACAATTTAAAATTAGAACTTCCACAAATTTCAACAATAGGCGCAACACTTCCTTTATCCGATTTAAAAGAAGAATTATCTCAAGTCATGGTTGGATTAAACTTTCTTGAAACATATACAAACACATTAGTTTCTAAAATAGACCATATAGAAAAAATGAATTTAACTAATTCAAATCCAATTACAGTAATAAATGGAACTGAAAACCAAACAATGATGAGATTAAGTTTAATTCCTGAATTAATAAATTCAATAATGCACAATCGTTCGAATACTTTGCCTCAAAAAATATTTGAAGCAGGATTAGTCGTAATACCTGACCAAACAAAAGATGTAAAGTGTAGAACTGACTTAAATCTTTCAGCATTAATAGCAGATAAAGAAGTATCCTTCACTAATTTAAAACAAACTTTAGATTTCCTATTGAAAACAAAAGGATCAAAATGTGAAATAATTCCTACTACTCACGAATCATTCATAAAAGGAAGGGTGGGTAAAATTATTTTAAATCAAAAAGAAATAGGCATAATCGGAGAATTACATCCAGACGTTTTAACTAATTTTGGATTAATAACTCCAATAGTAGTTTTTGAAATAAATTTAAATTCATTGGTGAATTAAAATGAAAGAAGCACATAAAAGAAAATTAATCTGGTCATTAATAACATTAAATATAATTTTTGCTTTAATCTTTTTATTTGCAATAATAAATTATGCGAAAGGACAATCCATATTAAACATAGGCATGAATCCACATGTAGAAAATGCAATCATAATGGTGTTTTCAATATTATCCATGATGAATGTAATCTATGAACTAAAAGGTATATAAAATGTATAAACAAGTAATATTAGTTTGCAACAACTTAAAATTGCCTAAAGGAAAACTCGCCGCACAAGTAGCTCACGCTAGCGTAGATGCCGTGTTAAAACAGCTTTCAGCAAACAGCGGGCGGGAGGTGGTTTCATCTTGGAGACGCGAAGGTATGAAAAAAGTTGTTTTAAAAGTTGAAGATGAAAAAGAACTTTACAAATATATTCAGTTAGCGAAAGATGAGAAAATTCCAACAAGCATAATCACAGATGCAGGAAAAACAGTGGTCGCACCAGGAACAACAACGTGTGGAGCAATTGGTCCATTCGATGAAGAAACAATAGAAAGAATAACTAAAGATTTAAGTTTGATGTAAACAAAACATTTATATTTTAACTCTATTTTGGATTTTTTATGAAATTAAACCAAATTATTCCAAACCCTTTTGATAAAACTTCAAAATTATCTGAAATTGCCAAAAGAGCAGAACTCTTAAAAGAAGGATTAAAATTTAAGAATTTATTTCAAAAATTTATATTTTTAATAATTCTTGCAGTTGTATTAATATTTTTTAATATATCTCCAATAGTTATAGGGATATTAGTTACAACACAATTAACATTATTGATTATTCATTTAGTAATTAAAGTTAAAGAATTCAAAGCAATTAAATCTATAAAGACTGATAAAGTAGGGGAAAGTTATAAGAAAATAATTGTTACTAATGAATATTTTGAATGGAGAAAATCTGTAGTTAGTTTAATTGGAAATACCATAACCACATTATTACTGATTGTTTTATTCTATAACGAATTAACAAACTTCAAACATTCAATACTGCCTCAATTACCAATCACAGATATGTTTTTAATAGGAGTTCTTATAGCTTGGTTATTATTTAATGTACTTGATTTCTTTATACGTTTAAAGAGATATAAATTGGTAAGAAATTTAAAACACAGCAAAAATTTGGCAGAATTAGACAAAAATTTCTTGATAATTGAGAAGAAGATTGAATTATTAAGGATGGTTCCAGGAGCCATAGGAATAAGTGTAGTTTTACTTTTCTTAGAGATTCCAATATGGATTCCTGTGATTGTGCTAGCAGTATTGGCCATTTTTGCTTGGTTAACTTCAATTGAAATAAAACGATTAAATAACGTCAAATTTGAAGAAAACTGCGTAGATAAATCAGTTGTAAAAAATTTAATAAAAAAGACACAAGCTGGAGAAAAAGTTGCAACATCTGTTTTTGGAATAATGAAAACCGCTGCAAGTTTCAAAGAAATTTTCAAGCCAGTTGGAAGAGCTTATCTAGGTACGGGTAAACATCAGTTTCCGGAAAACACTTTAGTAGTTACAAATAAACGATTATTATTAGTACAAGTTCCTGTTGCGGGAGGAAACAAAATTATTGGAGATAAGAATTATGTTCAAGAAAATTTCTTTTTCAATAGAGGTGCAATTCGAGAAGAAGGAGCTAAATTAATCAAAAAAGGATTGAACAACTTAATTAAATACACTATTGAAGATGTTTTATATGTGAATTTAAAATCATTCACTTTAAATCAAACAAAAATCATAATTGAGAAACAAGATGGAAGAAAATTAGGATACGTTTTCATGGACAAGGAATTTATAGAACCTTTAAAAAAATCTTTAAAAACTCTTTTGAAAACTAAATTTATTGAAAAATAAGAGGTATAAAATGAAAAATAAATTAACAAATATGTTTGTGTTGGTTTTAGTTATTTCTTTATTAGTTATGACTAGTTGTTCTTATATGGCAAAACCAATAAATGTGTATAAAGACTCTGCTGAAAACAGAGATTTAACTGATTTGGAAAATAATGCAGATGACTCTACATCTGGTGAAAATGCGTTTGCAGATTGTATTGGTATGGCTAGCAAATTAGATTCATGTAGTGCATTTCAATGTTCTTTCACACATCCTTTCGATGGGCAAGAATATACAAGAACTATTTTTGGAATAGTGAATGGAAAATGTAAATATGTTGAAACAATGCCAAATGGCGGTCAAATGGAATGTAATTATGCTGAGAGTATGCGAAAAGCAGTTGCAAAACAATATCAACTTTATGAAGATAATCCTGACGCTACTTACGGAATGAGTGGGGATTTATTATCCGGAGAATTTACATACACTATTGATGGTGTTGAAGTAGAAGATCCTCTTTCAGTAGCAATGTCTGATGGAACTTGTATAATTACAGGATATTAAATTTATTTTCTTTTTATTTTTTTCTAAACATTAAAAAACCATAGGGTAAACTACTCCTTCTATAAAAAAATAAAAAATTAATGTTGGAATTGAAGAACAAACGTTGTTTTGTAAACTGCACTACTTGCACAATCTAAACTCAAACTACATTCATTTGGAATTGCATAAATATGAACTTTAGACGTTCCTTCTTTATACGAACCATTGTCGACAAACGTAGCAGTCATTCCAAATTCTTTTTCCTCACCAGGATTTAAGAAAATTTTATCTAGTGTAGGAGTTAACTTTACTTCCAGATAATCTTCAGGCACAATGTAGAAAGTTAATGGAACTGAACCAGTGTTCTTTAAATCAGTATATTTAGTGTCTGTTAAAGTTTCTCCATTTCGTTTAGTGTCAAAGTTGTATCTTAAAGTAGACATTCTTAATTCAGTTTTCATACTTGGAGAAGTAAAGGCTTTTCTAATACAGGTTGCTTTTGAAGATTCTGGATCGAATTTAGGATTTGTGTCGAAACAAAACATCAATTTAGGACTATCCCCGATATATTTCAATTCAGTTGCTAAATTAAGATTAGTTGTTCCACCCTTCAATTCATCAGCGTAAATAATTTTGTTTAAACTTGAATCACTTTGTACACTAACAACCTTCAAATAAATCTTTGAATCCTCAATTAAATCAGGATTGTTAAAAGAATAATCCACACTTAAATATGTATTAAATCTATTAGTATATTTATTTTTAATCACAGAATCTTTTGGTTCCGTAGGCCTTTCATAATACTTAAAATTGGATGTTGAAAAATAAGGCACTATGTCCTCTTCACCTATTAAACCCTCTGGTGAGACCATATTTTCATTAATATTGTCTAAATTAACATTTTCAAGATTATCACTATTTACATCAACATAACATTCATCTCTATGTAAAACCTCTCGACCATCTGCACAAATAATTGTTGTTTTACTACATGCAGTAATAAAGACAAACATTAAAACAATTAAAATTAAACTCCATTTAACATTTTTCAATAATATCCCCCCGAATATTTTATTTAGTTCATGTATAAGTAGAATGATTTATATACTTTTTGCATACTTGAAGGTGTTATGTCTCAGAAAATCTGCATTTCAAAAAATATTTTCATACAAAATTCTTTCTTTAAAAAAGCAACTGGATTAATGTTTAGAAAAAAAATGTCTGATTTTGCAATGATTTTCCCATTCAATAAACCAACCAAAATTTCAATAACTATGCTGTTTGTATTTTTCAAAATCGATGTATTGATGCTGGATTCAGAAAACAAAATCATTGATTTAGATGAAGGATTAAAACCGTTTAAAAATTATTTCTATCCTGAAAAAGCTAAAACTTTCATTGAATTGCCATTTGAAAGTATTTCTAAGTGGAAATTGAAAAAAGGAATGACTCTTTCTTGGAACAAATCTTCCATCATTCTGATGAAACCTTGATTAATTCTAGGCACGTTCTATTGAAAAATCCAAATAGTTCGCAAAAGAGTGCCCTAAAGTAACTCTAAAACTCACTGGACACATTAGTCAGTTGTGCGCAAAATTTATATATGTAATAAGATAATATTTAGTAAAATGTTGAATAAAGAGAGAAAATTCAAAGTCGTTAGCTTATTTACTGGTTGTGGTGGATTAGATTTAGGATTCATCAAAGCAGGATTTGAAGTAATTTGGGCAAATGATTTTTTTCCTGATGCAGTAAAAACATATAAAAAAAATATTGGAGATCATATTATTTTAGGAGATATTACTAAAATTCCTAGTTCTGAGATTCCTGATAATTTTGATATTTTATTGGGTGGTTTTCCTTGCCAAGGTTTTTCTATAGCAAATAAAAATAGAAGTATGGAAGATGAACGAAATTTTCTATATAAGGAAATGTTGAGAATTGTTAAAGATAAAAAACCAGCATTTTTTTTAGCTGAAAATGTAAAGGGATTACTTTCTATGCACGATGGTCAAGTTGTGAAAATGATAATTGATGATTTTAAAAAAATAGGATATGAAGTGAGTTATAAAATTGTAAATGCTGCAGATTATGGCGTTCCTCAAAAAAGAGAAAGAATTTTAATAATGGGTAATAGGCTGGGAGTAAAAAATGAATTTCCAAAACCAACTCATAAATCTCCTTTAGAAAATAATCAAAGAAATTTAACAAATGATAAATTGAAACCTCACATTAGTGTTAAAGAAGCTACAGAATATTTAGCCGATTTATGGATCAGTTATAATCCTCAAATTAAAGATGGAAGAAAGATACATAATCATATTGCTAGAACTAATGTTCAAGATAAATTTTGGGGAAGAAAACACAAAGTCAATCAACACGAAATATGTGATTATTTAAAACATTGGAGAAATAAAAAAGGAATTTCTACAAAAAAAGTTGATGAATATTTTGGTTATAAACATACTGCAGGTCATTGGTTTAGAAAAGATAATAATTCTGGAAGTATTCCTAATCCCGATGATTGGTGGAAACTAAAAGAATTATTAGAATTTGATGATAAGTATGATAAACAAGTTACTGAATTGGAATTAAAAGAGATAAAATTTGAACAATCCTTAAGAATAAACAATTGGGACAGACCTTCTGATACAATTACAGCAACAGGACCTGAAATTCATCCTAATAAAAAAAGAAGAATGTCAGTTAGAGAATGTGCAATTATTCAAACATTTCCTGACGACTTTGTATTTGAAGGAAGTTTAGGAAATATGTATAAACAAATAGGAAATGCAGTTCCTGTTTTATTGGGTGAACACATTGCTAAAACTATTAAAAAAATTATGGTGGAAAATAATGTCTAAAGAAAAACAAATTGAATTGTTGGAATATACCTATTTACAAGAATTTTATCATTTTTTAAAATTTGTTGAACGACGAATGCTAATAGGATTTGAAACAAAAGAAGCAATAAAAGAAGATTGGATCAGTAAATGGGATCCCGCTGATGAAGGTAAAGGAATTTCTAGTTTTGCAGTAGGTGCTGAAAGAATAATTTATGCGTTATTTAATGCACAAGGATTTGGTCAACCAAACTCGGCACCGGTTGGTTCGGATTTATTTTTTGAAACAAACGATGCATTTATTCACATCGATTTAAAAACAGTACAAACTAGAAATATAGGCGATTATTCTACAGATATTTTTGTAGGAGACAATCAAAATAGTTACATTGAAAATATTGTCTTAAAAGATGGTACTGAAAGACCTTACACAAATGCAGCATTACCATTTGAATACAAAAATAAGGGCAATCCTAAACCTTGTTTAAGTTTTTTTATAACAATTTTATATGATGAATCAAATTTAGAAATTCTGAATATAAATATTTTATCTATGCCTAACGGCATTTTAGCAAAAACCTATGGTTCCGATGTTTTGAAAGCTGGTAAAAATCCTGGAAAAATAAGATTTAATTTTTCTAAAACTGATTCTTTCAAATTAATTGAAGGAAATCCTAAACGAATAAAAGTAGTTTACTTTAATTCAAAAATGAATAAACGATATGCGGATAAATTAAAATTTATAAAAAGTATTTATAATCTTCAATCTAATTAATTTACTTGAAAAAATTTGGGATTCGCATAGAATATCGACTAATTCTACATATTTTCTGTTGAAAAATCACAAACTATATAAATAAGTTTTTCACAATTGAATACATCCCGCTAAATATGCGGTGTTTCGGGGATTGTTAAAAATCTCGAAGTAAATTAAAAGGGTGAAAAAATGAATAAAGGAGAATTAATTGAAGCAATTGCAAAAAAAGTAGCTTTACCAAAAACACAAATTGATAATGTTTTAAAAGAAGTAATCGACATTATAGGTAAAAGTGTTAAAAAAGGAGAACAAGTACAATTAGTTGGACTAGGTACTTTCAAAAGAGTAAATAGAAAAGCTAGAGCAGGAGTAAATCCAATAACTGGAGCAAAAATCAAAATTCCAGCAAGAAAAGCTCTTAAGTTCACTGCAAGTGCAGCTTTGAAAAAACTTTAATTTTTTTTAAATATTTTGCCACTTCGGTGGCAATTTCTTTCGATATACATTTAAACCCTTAGAAGTTTCTTTAAGAATGGAAATTGAAAAATTAAAATCACTAAAGGTTCAAGCTAAAAGTATAAAAGCAACATTTGCTGTTGGAAAATCGGGAATAACTGATTCCGTAATACAACAAATAGTTCTTTATATAAAAGCAAATAAATTGTGTAAAATCAAATATTCAAGAGCTTTTTTAGATTCTCAACAAAAAACAAAGAAAGAATTGTCTCAAGAAATTGCAGAAAAAACAAACACCGATTTAATAGATCAAGTCGGAAATATAGCCGTATTTTGGAAAAGATAAGTACTTATCAACCTTAAAACAATTAACTTTATAAATTTAATTTTATACTTTATGCATATGTTTGAATCTAAAACCGCAATGTCTCCTTTAATTGCAACAGTGTTTTTATTGGCTTTTGCAGTTGCATTAGGAGTTATGATTATGAATTGGAGTCCCTCTACTGAAGAACTTCTAGGTCCAGATTACACTGTTTGCGAGAATGCACAAATACAAATAACTAAAACTCCTTGTTTTTCTACAGATGTTTTGAATGTAGGAATAAAAAATATGGGTAACAAAAAAATTAGTGCAATAATGGTAATTTCATCTTACGATGGAAATCCTCTAAGTGTAACTATTAAAGATTCTAGTATGATTGCAACAGAACAAATCGAAAGAAGTGTTCCTTTTATGTATAGAGGAGGAGATGTGGATGTTGAATTCATACCATTAATTAACGATGGAGAACAATTAGTTCAATGTAAAAATCAAGGAATCAAAATTAGCTCTTTAAAGTATTGCTCCTAAACTTTATATATGTGGGAGTAATTCTGAATATCATGAAAATAACTTTGGATTTCAATAAATCTGTTGATGAGAACGCATCTTCTTATTTTGAAAAAGCAAAAAAATCTAGAAAAAAATTAGTGGGAACCAAAACGACCCTTGAAAAATTTCAAAACGAAAAAGCCAACGAAAAAATAGAAACCAATACTAAAAAATTAACTAAATTAGAAAATAAAAATTCATTATGGTTTGATAAATTTAAATGGTTTGTTTCTTCTGACGGATATTTAATAATTGCAGGTAGAGATGCAACTACAAACGAAATAATTATAAAAAAACACACCGAGACGAAAGATTTAGTATTTCACACAGACATGGCAGGTTCACCATTTGCAATAATAAAATTTGATTCTAAAGATGTAAAATTAATCAACGATAAATTAAAAGTTCCAAAGTTTGAAAACATACCTGAACAAACAATTAAAGAAACGGCTGCTTTTGTAGCCTTACATTCTCGTTCATGGAAGTTAGGTTTAGGAAATGCAAAAGTATTTTATGTTTCTCCAGAACAAGTATCCAAAGAAGCAAATCCAGGAGAATTTATGGCGAAAGGAAGTTTTATGATTCGTGGAAAAACAAATTATGTTTCTTATGATTTTGAATTTGGCATAGGAGTATTTTTTGAAAAAGTAATTTGTGGTCCATTAAAGGCAATACAAACTCATAGCAAAACAGTTGTGCAAATTCTTCAAGGAAATGATAGAGCTTCAGAAGTTGCTAGAAAAATAAAAAGCACATTTAGAGAAAAAGAAAATCTAGATCTTTCTCCAGATGACATCATTAAAACACTTCCTTCAGGTGGATGCGAAGTTAAAAAAGAAAGAATAAAGAAATATTAGAAGATATATTTATAAATAAAACTTTTTTATTTAGTTGTATGAAGTTTAAAGAAATTCTTTTCAACAATCCAATAATATTTCTATTTACTCGTCAATGGAAATTTTCAGAAGGAAATAGAAAAAATTTAGTTCTTGCATGGATTATGTTTGTTTTTGCAAATATCATGGATTTTTTTAGACCTTTAGTTATAGCGTTTGTCTTAAACAATATTCAAAACAACGGTTTAGATTCAACAAACATAGTTTCAATACTATTATATCTCGGCTTGTTTGTTTTATTGGAACTTGGATTTTGGGTTTTCCATGGACCTGCCAGAGTAATGGAAATAAAAAATGCATTTTTAGTAAGAGCGAATTTCAAAAAATATATGGTTGATGGAACAATGAATTTAAGTGCATCTTGGCACACAGATCATCATTCAGGAGACACAATAGATAAAATTGAAAAAGGATCACAAGCAATCTTTACTTTCTCTTCAAGAAGTTATGAAGTTATTGAAGTTTTAGTTAGGTTTTTAGGGTCGTATTTAGCTTTAATGTATTTTAATTTACATTCTGCATATTTAGTTTTTTTCATAGTACTTTGTGCATTTACTATAATAATTAAATTTGATGCGTATCTAATAAAACAATATAAATTTATTTTTGGTTGTGAAAATGTTTTAAGTGCTAAAGTATATGATATTATTAGTAACATAACTACTGTAATTATATTAAGAATTGAAAAATTAGTTTCCAAAGAAATTTGGAAAAAAATAATGTTGCCCTACAAAGTTTATTCTTTAAATACAAAAATAAGCGAAACTAAATGGTTCTTAGTTTCAATGTGTGGTGCATTTATGACGGCAACAGTCATAGGATCCTATGTTTATGTTGCGTACAAATCAAATAACTCAGTTATGTTAGGAACTATTTTTGTTTTATACACTTATGTTAATAGAATTGCAGACATATTCTTTCATTTCGCATACAGGTATAGTGACATAGTAAAATGGAGATCACAAGTTTGGAATTCAGAAGAAATTTCAAATCAATTTACCGATTATAAAAAAATACAATCTAATTTATTATCTAAACCCTGGAATAAATTAGAAATTAAGAATTTAAATTTTTCATATGATTCAAATGATAAAAAACTTCATCTAACGAACGTCAATTTAGAAATCTTTAAAGGGCAAAGAATTGCGTTGGTTGGAGAAAGTGGAAGTGGAAAAACAACAACTCTCAAAATAATTAGAGAATTATATCCAATTAACTCAGGAGAGATATATATTGATAAATATTTATTGGAAAAAGGATTTAAGGAAATTAGTGCAAATATATCTTTAATACCCCAAGAACCCGAAATATTTACAACCACTATAAAAGAAAATATAACGGTGGGAGTTAATTATCCTATGTTTGAAATACAAAAATTTTCAAAAATGGCTTGTTTTGAAGAAGTCATCGAACGATTACCAAATAAATATGACTCTTCAATTGTAGAAAAAGGAGTAAATTTATCAGGCGGAGAAAAACAAAGACTCGCTTTAACCAGAGGTTTAATGGCAAGTAAAGATAAAGAAATAATTTTGCTAGACGAACCAACAAGTAGCGTTGATTCTAAAAATGAATTAGAAATCTATCAAAATATATTTTCAACATTTAAAAAGAAAACAATATTATCTTCAATACATAAATTACATCTATTATATCTGTTTGATAAAATATATTATTTTAAAAAAGGAAAGATTGTTGCTAGTGGCACATTTGATGATTTACTTCAAAAATCTCCTGAGTTCAAAAAACTTTGGGAAAAATATACTCGAACACATAAAGAACCTCTAAAATAATTATTGTTTTCCGGAAACTTTCCGGTTTTTCTAACGGTGATTTAATAAACTACTTAATTAATTTAATGTACGAAAGGTTTAAATATTAACACATATTAACACATATTACACAGGTGATATATGATGGTAAATTTAACCTTATCTATACCAAGTGAGTTGAAAACTAAAATGGATTGTTTTTCCGAAATAAATTGGAGTGCTGTTGCGCGAGAAGCTTTTAATGAAAAAGTAAATGAACTAGAATTTATTAAACATTTCAAGAGCAAAAGCAAAATAACTGAAAAAGATGCAATCAAACTTGGTAGAGAATTGAATAAAAAACTTCAAAAGAGATGAATTAGTTGAATTAAATTGTATCTCTGTAATGTTCAATCGCTTTCTTTAAAGCTTGATCTCCCAAAACAGAACTATGTAGCCACATTTCATGAGGCTTTTGAAAGCGAGTATAAGCAAAGCTTAACTCACTGATGTTTATCTAAATAATTCTCAATAGCTTTCTTTAAAGCTTGATCTCCAAGAACCGAACAATGTATTTTCTTAGAAGGTAAACCACCAAGTTTATCTAAAATATCTTTAGCTTTAATCTTAATAGCGTCTTCAAGAGTCATACCAATAACCATTTCAGAAAGCATAGATGTAGACGCAATCGCCGAAGCACAACCAAAAGTTTTCCACATACATTTTATAATTTTTCCATCTTTAACTTTTATCCAAATTTTCATAATGTCGCCACAAGCAGGAGAACCAACTTCTCCCACAGCATCCATATCTTCAATTTGAGAATCAAATAAAACCGCATTACGTGGTCTAATAAAATGTTCTTTAACCACATCTGTGTAAAACCAATCTTGACCGTCCATCATACTCCCTCCATAGCAGAAATTCTTCTTAACTTATTCACGACTTCAGTTACCTTTTGGATAACATACTCAACTTCTTCTTCAGTGTTAAACCAATTCAAAGTAAATCTCAATGAACCATGTGCAACTTCAGGTTTTAAACCAATCGCCATTAAAACATGTGACGGTTCCAAACTTTTTGAAGAACAAGCTGAAGCAGTAGAAACATAAATTCCTTCCTCATTAAGCAACAAAATTAAAGCTTCACCTTCAACATTTAAAAATGAAAAATTAACATTGTTAGGTAATCTTCTTTCAGTTGAACCATTAATTTGGCAATTAGGAATTTTAAATAAACCTCGCGTTAATTTTTTAGACAACTTAAGAACGTGTCTATAATTCTCAACTCTGTTTTCTCTAGCAATTTCCAAGGCTTTTGCAAAACCAACAATCAAAGGAACATTTTCAGTTCCACTTCTCAAATTATTTTCTTGACCTCCTCCATAAATTAAAGGTTCAAGTTCAATTCCTTTTTTAATATAAAGAACACCAACTCCTTTTGGGCCATTAAGTTTAGAACCATTAAGAGTCATCATATCAACATTTAATTTTTCTACATCCAAATCTAAATAAGGTGTTGCTTGACAAGCATCAGTATGAAAAATTACATTGTGCTTATGACAAATTTCACCAATATTAGAAATTTCTTGTATCGTTCCAATTTCATTATTTGCATAATTTATAGAAACTAAAATAGTATTATTCTTAATACTTTTTTCCAGTTCATCTAAAGAAATTAAACCATCATTATCCACATTCAAAACCGTAACTTCAAAACCTTCTTCTTTTAATCTTAAAGCAGGATGGAGTACAGCGTGATGTTCAATTGCTGAAACAATAACATGTCCTTTTTTCTTTTTACGCGCAAAACCCAAAATAGCTAAATTCGTTGATTCAGTACCTGAACCAGTAAAAATAATTTCCTTATCTTCACAATTCAAATAATTCGCAACTTTCTTCCTTGCACCATACATTGCTTTCAAAGCATCCAAACCTTTAGAATGCATTGATCCAGGATTACCATATTTTTCTGAAAAATAAGGAAGCATCGCATCAAGAACATCCCCCCTAACAGGAGTAGTCGACGCATTATCAAAATAAATTTCTTTTTTCATTTTAAACCACAATTTCCTTCACAATATGTTTGAACATGTTTTTCTACAAGTCTCAACATAGGCTCAACAGTTTCTTTGTTTAAAGAATAAATTCTAAGTTTACCATCTTTTTTTACATCTACAACATTACAGCCAGACAAAACCTTCAAATTATGACTTATTTTAGATTGCTCTTCTTTAGTTGCTAAACAAATTTGTCCAACATTTAAAGGTCCACACATCAAACTTTCAATAATTTTAAATCTAGTTTTATTTGCAATAACTTCGAAAAAATGATAATATGATTTGCATTTCATATGATATAGTTTTCATATGTTATTTATAAATGTTTTGTTACAAACCCCATTTATAACGTTAGAGAGTAGATTTTCCTAGTAAAGTTTAAAAATGACTTAAGTTAACACTTTTCTGGGGAAAAATGGATTTGCATATAACTTACGAAACTCTTTTTGATTTATTACGTAAAGAACGTTCCCTTAATGAATTACAAAACCTGGATAAAGAGTTTTGGCAACACGTAGTTCAATACCTTTCTATGTTGGATGAAAATCTTAAAAAAAATGAAACCGAGAAATTAAAATTACAAATAAATAATGTTAAAAAAATAATACAAGAAATATATGATAAACGAGAAAAGAAGTTGATTAATTTAGCATTGAATGTAGTTAAAACAGATGCATCTTCATTTATAGATACACAAACAATGTTAGATGAAGAAAAAATAATATTCAACGAGTTCGTCATTTCATTAAAAGCATACAAAAAAGCAATATTATCAAATGTTTTTGCAGGACATCTTCCAGACATTGCACAAGTCCAACATATAAAAAATACTTTAAATTCAACATTAAACATAGAAATAAAACATCCTCAAGTAAAAAAAGAAATCCAACCAATAGAACCAGTAGAACAAGAACCAGTTGAAACTGATTACGAACAAAAAGAAACTGAAGAATTCATGGATATGGATGAAGATGTCGATGAAGAGAGAAAAAAAGTTAAATTCTTATCCGCAGTTCCTAAATTTCTAGGAAAGAATAAAGATGTATTTGGCCCATTTAAAGAAGGAGATGAAGCTGAGTTACCATCTAAGATTGTTTCTATATTGGTTAAGAAAGGAAAAGTTCAAATAGAATAAAATGGCAAAACTAGAGTTTCAAAATTTTACATTCAAGATAATCGACGAACAAGTAGAAATAACTTTTGGCAAACATTATTTTTTCACAATCCCTCTACAAGATTTAAAAGACATAGATTCGGAAGTAATCATAGAAGAAAAAACATTAGACTTTCCAAACATTTCTGAAAAATCAGCAGACAATAAAATAAATAGAATTATAAATTTTGGATTACAAAATTTAACCAACAAAATAACTCTTAAAAAAACATTATATCTTGATGAACAATCATTAATTCCATTAATAGGCTCAACAGAATTTGGACTAGTAGATAGAAACACAAACATAATTGAAGTAAAACCCTTAACAGGTTGTAACCTTAATTGCATATACTGTTCAGTCAATGAAGGAGACAACAAAAAAACCATTGACGTTTTAATAGACCCAGATTATTTAATCCAAGAAGCAAATAAATTAGCATCACAAAAAAACCACCCCGTAGAGTTTAACATAAACCCCCAAGGAGAACCACTACTATACCCCTTTCTAGAAGAATTAATTCAAGGATTAAAAGAAACAGGTAAAGTAATTTCAATAAATACAAATGGAACTTTATTAAGTGAGAAAAAAATCGATGCTTTAATCTCCGCAGGTTTGACAAGATTAAACATTTCTCTAAATACATTGGATGAAGAAACAGCAAATAAATTATCTGGCAAAGCTTATCCATTAAAACACGTATTGAAAATGATTGATTATGCCCAATCCAAAAACTTACCTGTATTAATTGCACCAGTAGTCGTACCAACATATAACGATGACAACAAAAAAGACATAGAGCCACTAATCAAATTTGCTTCATCATTAAAAAGTGATTATCCAAAAATAGGTTTTCAAAAATTCCTATGTAATAAAAGTGGAAGAAATCCTGTAAAAGAAATTCCCTTCGAAGAATTCTTTGAGAACTTAAAACAATTTGAAAAAAAATATAACTTAATTTTAACGCCACAATCAAATTACAATCCATTCTCCATATTCGAAGACAAAACCTTGGAAAAACCTTTTGAGAAAAATCAAACAATTTCGGTAGATATAATTGGTCCAGGAAGAAATCTTGGAGAAACTCTTTGCAAAGCTAAAAACAGAATTGTAACTGTGCGTGGTTTGAAAAAAGAAAAAGGTTCAACTAAAGTAAAATTAGTTCGAGACAAACACAATATATTTATAGCAATTCCTTTAGGGTTTTAATCTGAATAAGAGAGTTTATAAATTAAGTTTCATTTTGCTTTTTTATGTCTGAAAAATTAAATCTTGTAGATGTGTTAAAAAAAGATTCACCTGATTTAGCAAAAGATTTAGAGAATATTGGTTCTAAATTAGCTATTTTAAGAGCATATAAAACGTATCTATATCGATCGCCTTCTGAGGAAGAAATAAGCTTGCCTCCTGAAAAAAGAACTAATTGGAACAATATGTGTTTTAATTTCGAAGAACAACCTTATCTTGAAAAATGTTTAAATGCTCTCGAAAGCAAAAGAAGAGTTGGTGATAAAGTAGTTGTTGTAACTTCTAAAAGACCTTTTTTTGATACATTGTTGGATAAATGTTTTCCTGAAGAACCTACTGCATGGATAGGTAATTTTGTTAACCAAGAATTTAAAAAACAAGATGCAGAAGGAAATCCAAGAAAAGAGGGAACCATTTACAGAAAAATTTCTTTAGAAAATGCAAAACCTTTAAGAGAAAACCAATTAAGATCATTAGTAGAATCAGAACTTACGAGACAAATGTTGGGTAACAATGCAAGAGAACCTTTCGACAATGCGATTGAAAGTTTAAATAAATTATCGCTAGGCAATAAAAAAATTGAAATTTCTGAACCATATCATCACACAGATGTTTTTTGTATAGAGCAAGTTTTTACAGATATTGAAAAACGAGCAATGAACTTAGACTTACCTGAACTTATTTCTCTTAAAGACAAATGTTGGAAAACAGATGTTCCAGATCGTAAAGGATACAGTGGAATAGGATGTTATGGACGCGCAGAAATATATCTAGATTCCACTCCTTGGCAATTGGCTTTATTGGGAGAAGATAAGCGAAGTCCTGAAGAAATATTTCTAGAAATTCAAAATATATATGAAAAATATTACACTTCAATAAAAAATGAACTCAAAGCTGAAGAAATAAAATTATATATTTTGAAAAAAATGCAACATAATCTTACAAAAGAAGATCAAGAAGAAATTGAATCAAGTTTTTATAAAGACGGAGTTTTAAATTTAAAATTAATGGAGAAAGGATATGATTTCTCAGATAAAACTTTAATTTTTCTAAGCGTATCCAAAAATAGAAGTGGAATGCCTGCAGCAAATATTCCATTTACTCACGAATTACAAGAAACTGTATTAAATAATTACAAAATGATTACGTTTGGTGGAAGTTATGGGGAGTCATACGATGACTATTCTAAATATCACAAACATATCCATTTACATTCATTATATTTTTTTGAAATTGATCAGTATTTCGGGGAAATAGCAAAAACCCCTTATGGTCGTCAAGAGTTCATTAAGGAACACGATGAGTCGATGAAGCGTTTTGAAGAACGTCGAAAACAATGGGCTGAATTAGAAAACATTTATAACAAAAATAAATAAATTACTTCATCAAATACACAGTCTAAACTAAATCTCAATCTGAATAGAATTTCTCTCTTGCAAGATAAGAGAAAATAGTTTTTTCTTGATTGTTTTTGGATAACAAAATCTTATATTGTGCTTTAACGTTTGAAAAATGCTTAGCTAATTTACCAAGCTCAAAATATTCTTCTTGACTTAAACCAGAAAAGAAAGTTTTACGCAAAGTTAATTCTCCATCATTACAAACAAAAAAGATTCCAAGAATTGGATGTGAAAATACACTGAATTCCCTCTCATTATCTTTGATTTGGACTAGAGGTGCATAATTTTCTTTTATTTTCTTTAGAGCCTCTTTTTCTCCGTTTTCAAATTTAAATATTATTTCTTGAGAGTTCATTTCTTTTCACTACTAGAGAGTAATACATTTCTATTTATAAACCTTTCTTTTTCATACAAAACCATTATAAACTGTTTTCCGTCACCTTAGAATATGACTCTTTTAGTAAATTATGATAAATGTTGTTGGCAAAATGGCAAATGTAAAAGTTGTTCTTGTGGTGGAGCTTGTACGGGTTGTGTAGAAGTATGTCCTGTTGAAGCACTTCAAAGAGCAAACACATTAATTGTGGATCAAAACAAGTGTATAGGTTGCGGGGCATGTGTAGACGCTTGCAAACATCACGCTTTAAAATTAGTTTAATGATTATTTCTTTTTATTAGAAGTCTTTTTCTTAACAACTTTTTTCTTCACTAATTTTTTAACAACGGGTTTCTTAGTTGCTTTCTTCACAACTTTCTTCTTTTTATTAGAAGTCTTTTTCACAACTTTTTTCTTTCTAGAAAGTTGTTTAATTTCCTTTTCTGCTTCTTCCAAAGCTTTAGCGTCTCTTAGAATCTCACTTAAAGTTTCTTCTTTACGCGCATTCTTAGTTATGATTTTAGAACGTCTTTTAGGTTGAACTTTTTTTTCTTTATAGAAGAATGAAATGAACATACCTAAAAAAGATGCAATCAAGAGTAAATATATTATTAACAAATACATTGTACTTCTAAAACCTGCAGCATAAATTGCAAAAACAAATGCAATTGAAACATATAAGAAATTATAATCTTTCAAGTCATCTTCGAATTTGATTGATCTTGTTATTAAGTATAGAAAATATATTAAAAACACAAAAAAAGTCAATTTTATTGTTTGAATTGCATCATTTGAAATGTATCCTAGAGTCGCAATAACGCCTAATAAGAAAATGTAAAGTAATGATAACAATTTTTGTTTCATAAAAAACCAAAATACGTTCGTTCTTTTAAAAGTTTTCATCTTGGAGCAGTTTATTTATAAATTCAAATATCTACATTTATAAACTAAAAATTTTTCTCTTTTTGCATGGCAAAATGCGATTTATGTGGACAAAAAATTCAAACTACGTTTCTGAACAAAATAATAGGTACATTTGTGAAGGATAAAGAAGGAAAGCAAAAAGTAGTTTGTTCAGATTGTCAAAGAAAACACAAAGACATAAAATCTCAATTTTAGGCCTCCTTGGCTTAGTGGCTATAGCAGCTGCCTCGTAAAACAGCGA
>JAQUYS010000005.1:19103-39176 GCA_028691765.1 Candidatus Nanoarchaeia archaeon
CAACTCTCGGAGGAGGCTTTCTTTCAGGTTTTCAGAATACAGCTTACTGGAGTGAGTTGGTTAAGATATGTGTTCACTTGTAAGTAATAACAAAAACAAAAGGTTTATAAATAAAATATAATTATCCAATTACATGGTACAAGACATATTTGATATAGACTCAAAATCTTCAATAGTTAGACAAGGCATAGAATCAAGATTAGTATATGATTTAGCTGATTTTGATGTAGAACCATTTGAGGTTCCAGAAGATTTTGCAAAAAATAGTTTTTCATTCGACAAAGAAACGTATAAAAAAGCAATACATAATGCTGTTAAAGTCATTCTTCCTAAAGAAGGAAAAATAAATGATGATGATTATGGTCACCTATACACTTGTACATATGAAGCAATATTAAATGCATTTCAACATGGAAATAAATACGATCCTTTAAAACAAGTAAAAGTTGGACACAAATTTACTCCTGAACATGCGCACATAGTGGTTATGGACCAAGGAGGAAAACTTCACCCATCTTTTGTTTCGTTTATAGTTAAAAACAGACAGAGTATAAGTAAAGATCATGTGGCTAATTTCTATAAATTTTCTGGTTTAAATGATAATAATGGCGTTAATAATGGAACAGGCACATATTTTACACATATATATTCTGATAAAGTGAATTATTATAAATCTAAAGAGAATGGGCTAGTAATTTCCATACAAAAAGCTCTTAAGAATGAAGATTCTTTACTTTAAATGGGCCTAATTTTTTTAAATATTTAAGCAATTTACTTTATTTCTAGCTTTTTTCTAAACTTTTTAGAAACATTTATATATAAGTTTTACTCAAATTTGTGTGGGGAGTTGTCATAGACATAGTATTTATATACTATAGAATATATGTTCACAGTCTTATTTTGAGACCACACACCAAAACACATCTCACGAAACACACAACACAAATCACTTTCGCACAGAAGGTGATTGGAGGCCAACGATTTCGTTGGCTTCTTATTTTTTAGCTGAAACTTCTTCAAATAATAAATTATATTTAGAAATTGATTTTTCCCAAGAAATATCTTCATAAATCTCGTTTCTTTGATCTTCAGGAATTATAAAGTTCAAACTTTTTGCATATTCTAATGCGTCTTTAAATGATTCAATATTGTCAATACAATAAATTAATTTTTCTAAACCATGTTTCATAAACACTTCTTTTACTCCTGCTCTATTTGATAAAATACAAGGAGTTCCAGAAATAATGGATTCTACAGCTCCATTACAATAGGTTTCAAAAAAAGATGAAACAACACTTGCAGAAATATTTTTTGCATAAAATTTAGCGAGACGTTCTTTATTTCGAGGAGCATAAAAATACACTTTTTCTTCACTTAAACTTTTTAATACTTTTTTTGCATCTGCTTTGCCTTCAATATTTCCAATATCTGCAATCATTTTTAATTTTGGTTTTTTAGAAATATATTCATTTATGTTTAGAAAAAAAGGAATATTTTTCACACTATGTATTCTTCCAACATATCCTAATGAAAACACAGACGGAGGACTTCTAGTTTTTCCAATTTCTAAAAATTCTTCAGAAACTCCGTTCCAAATTATATTTGTTCTGTCTAATTTTAAATCATGTATTTGTTCAACCGTTTCTTTACATAAATTTGAAGGAAATAAATAAGTTACTTTATTTTTGGAAATTTCAGAGACAAATTGTTTTCCCATCTGTTGTAAAATATATCTTGCATCTCCTGAATAAGAATCAATTTCTTTCTCCAGAATTCCAGCATATTCTTGAACTGTTTTATCTAATTTTTCTTCTCTTTTAGCTGCTTTAAGTAAACAAAAACTATTGATTGATGTTCCTGGAATTAAAATTATTTCTGGATTTACACTACGAATGATGTTTTGATAACTATTAACTAATTTTTCCAAATGTTCAGTAAATTCATGGAAATTTTTAGATTCAAATAAAATTCCCCCCAAACCTTTTCCATGGGTATTGGATTTTAAATCAATATAATATAATATACAATTATCTTTTATCGCATAATCTTTTTCATGATTGAGTTCAATTAAGTGAAATTTATGTTGGGGTGAATGATTTATTTGTGCTAATTTTCGTGTATGTATTCCACCAAAACGATCATTTCCTGAAGAATTTGTAGTTAAAATATTCATAATTTCTGGAATTTAAATTTCATTTATAAATTTATTTCATTAAATGTAACCATTCTAGTATACTAAAACGTATACAAAACACAACATTTATATACTAGTTACCCTAATCTATGTGTATGGTTATATTATTTGATCAATTTAATTTACCTTCAGACATATTTGAAATAATCTTCGCAACGACTCAACAAGTTGAAGTTGGTAAAATGCTAATTTCAGAAATGAAAGTTAAAGGTGGCGAAATAGGAAAAACAGAAATGAGTATGTTTGCCACAGCACTCCACGACGGAAAATTAATTGAAGTCACAACTGGAGAAGGTCCATTTAGGAAAAAGAAGACTGAGAACATATCGTACAATAAGAGACAATTTTACGATAGAATATTAACTCCTATGAAAACCATGGGTTTAATAGATTATGATTTGTATAAGAAAACATACAAATTAAGTGAAAAATTCAACAAAAATATGATGCGAGTTGGTTTAATGTGGCTACAAGAGCTTCGTAAACCTCCTATTAAATTTTAAATTCATATATATCATATGAAAAAGAAAGGCTCTCTATGACTTTCTTGTTTAAACCACCCTCCCCTAACAACCCCTCATAGAGAGCTATTTTCTTTTTTTATTTCTCAAACATAAATTTAAATTCTTGAAAATAAAAGCTATTTAGTGATTTAAATTTCAAAAAGAGTAACCACCTCATAGTAACAACAAAATCGAAAGATTTAAATAATAGAGGATATTTAGATAAGTAGGTGAATTCATGAAAAAAACAATACTAATCTCCATTTTAGCAATTTTACTAATTGCGTCATTCGTTGCGATTCAACCAAACGAAGAATTAATTACAAAAGAACAACAAGTTAATTTCTTAGCATTAAGGCCTTTAACAACAAGAATCCCCGCATCAATATACACAAAAATTGATATAATCGACATATACAATAAATACATTGATGCAGACACATTAAGAATTAACTTAAAACCTTTAGCAAACTATTATGATTCAGAAGGTAATTTCAGATATTGTCCTTCAGGAAGAATGGTTTGTGAAAGAGCTGGTTTAGAATGCATTGGTTTAGAACACAAATACAATGATCGAGATTGGGGATTTATAGATGAACCCGTTTTGAATAGACATCCTTGTGATTGGGAAAATGTAAGCCTTACTACAGATTCAACAACTGCAGTTGTAAACTTTCCATACGGGAAATATTACGATGGAATAAATAGAAAATGGCCTGATTTTCAAATAAATACCTCAAGAGGAGCAACATATTACAATTTTACAATTGTAAATGCAACTGAAAACGATGTAACTGTAAAAATTTACTTAAGATATGCTCCAGATAGAAGACCTGAAACACAAACAATTCCAAAAGGAGAATATAGAATCTTCACAACTAAAGGAGACATATATTTTCACATAAGAAATATTGATTTACCGAATAACAAAGTTTCAGTATTAATAGTTCAAGAAGGAAGCACAGTTTATAGAGCAGTATGTAAAAAACCAGGAACTCCTACAATTAAACCTTCAAACACTCTTTCAAAAGAAGAATTAAACTTCAAGGATTTAATACACAAGGACGATTTTTTATACTCAAGCTATAAAATAAAATAATTTTTTTTCTTTTTTTATTTCTAAATTTGTTAAACTTTGAGTTGAAACGAAATATGTGTTTTTAAGTGAAATGTAGTGTATAATCGAAAGTCTGAAATGAGCGTAGTGTGTGATTAATATGGTTCAAAATCTAGAATTTATTTATAAATAAAGATATTTCCTTTATATATCCTTCCAGTATAGCGGAAGGATTTATAAATAAATTTTATAAAAACCTTTCTAGTCCATTAGAAAGAAATCTAGGAAACCTTTCTAGTCCATTAGAAAGATTTATAAAAAATAACACATTCAAAATAGCATGGTAGATTTCAAATCAATAATTAAAGAACAAAGAGAAGAATTAGAAAGCATAAATAAAAAAGAAAATATTATTGAAAGAATTGCTTTAAAAGATGCAAAAAAATATCTTGATTATCCTAATGTTTTAGTTATAACTGGAATAAGAAGATGTGGAAAATCTATTTTTTCTTATTTACTTGAAAGAAATCATAAATTTATTTATGTTAATTTTGATGATGAAAGATTAGCTAATTTAGATTCATCTAATTTAGATTTAATATTAAGTTCAGCTTATGAGCTTTATGGAGATATAGAGTACATAATTTTAGATGAAATTCAAAATATTAAAGGTTGGGAATTATTTGTTAATCGGTTGAGAAGAACAAAAAAAGTAATAATTACAGGAAGTAATTCTAATTTATTATCTAGCGAATTATCAACACATTTAACTGGAAGACATATAGATGTTAAATTATTTCCATTTTCATTTAAAGAATATTTGATGTTTAAAAACTTTAAATTATCTTCAGCATATACAACAAAAGAAAAATCAGAAATAATAAAACATTTAGAAAATTATATAGTTTCAGGCGGGATGCCTGAAACATACAAATTTGGAAATCAAATTTTAGTAAATATTTATGAAGATATAATAAACAAAGATATTTTGTTAAGATACAATATTTCAAAGCCAGTAGAATTTAAAAATTTAAGTAAATATTTAATTTCAAATGTTGGAAAAGAAATAAGTTTTAGTAAATTAAAAAATATTTTAGATGTAGGGCATGTTTCAACTCTTTCAACATGGACAAATTATCTTGAGAATTCTTTCATATTTTTTAAATTAAATAAATTTGATTTTAAATTAAAAACTCAATATTTAGCTAATAAAAAGTTTTATTGTATTGATACTGGTTTAATTTCAAGTATAGGTTTTAAATTTTCTGAAGATAAAGGGAGATTAATGGAAAATCTTGTTGCAATTGAACTTAAAAGAAGAGGTGTTGAAAATAACACCGAATTATTTTTTTGGAAAGAAATTGAAAATAAAGAAATAGATTTTTTAGTTAAACAAGAAAATAAAATATTAGATTTAATTCAAGTAACTTATGCTAATTCTGAAGTAGAAATAAATTCAAGAGAAATAGATAATTTAAAAAATTGCAATTTAAATTGCAAAAACAAAATAATAATAACCTGGAATTATGAGGCTGAAAAAGAAGGAATTAGATTTATTCCATTATGGAAGTTTTTATTAGAATAACAACTTACAAATTTTTATTATTATAATTAATTTAGATCAACAGCTCTTTCCACAACTCTACTTGTTTATAAAAGAATACGCAACAATCTATTTTTTGGATTCTCTAAATATGGAACTTTTTGTAAAAATCACCTTATACTCAAGTAAAAGATAAACTTTTTTTGAAAAAGATTTAAAAAGACTGAATTCTAATTAAATGCAATGTCAAAAGAGTATTACTTCATAAGCGACTTACACTTAGGTGCAGGAGAGTTCAAAAAAACCTGCGCATTCGAAAACGAATTAATACATTTCTTACAAATTATATCTAAAAAGAAAGACGCAGAATTAATCATAGTTGGAGATATGTTTGGTTTTTGGGAACTAAATCGAAACGTCGAAGAAGACAAATTAAACTACATAATTAATGTACACAAGAACTTATTTGAACAATTCAAAAGAACAGGAAAAAACATCAAAATAACAGTCATTTCTGGAAATCACGATTATGAGTTGGCGTACAACATTCAATACCAAAAAATATTAAAAAAATACAACATCGAAGTTTGCAAAGATCAACACATGATCAAAAAAATAAATGGTAAAAAAATTTGGATAGAACACGGCCACCAACAAGATGAATACAATAAAATTTCTGAATGGGGAGACGACAAAATAAAACCATTTAGTTATTATCTCACAAAAGAATTAATGTATGATTTACATCAAAAAAAGAATAATAAAAAAGATTGGGTTTTAGACATTCAATCAGTACAACCACGAGAATGGATTCCAAACTGGTTTTTCTCAAATTATTTTTACAATGAACTAAATCCTATATTGCGTTACGTTGCATTACCATTCTTATTATTTTTCTCATTCAGTTTTCTAGTTTTATTAGCAGGATATTTGAAAAAATTTAATTTAATCACCATTCCTTTTCTAACAGAACATTTTTCAACTAAATTTGGATTAGTAGGAAACGCCTTAGATATAATCATATTTGTAGACACACTAGTAATAATAGTTTTATTAATAATCTTGTTGCCGATATTACTCATATATTTAGATTCAAAAAGAAAATTCAGAAATTTAGGATTTTCAGCAGAAAACTTAAAACAAGTCAAAAAAGAAAAATATCTTGCCTATGCTAAAGAAGTATTTGAAAAAAATAAAAACGTAAAAATATTTATTTTTGGCCACATACATACAGCCTTTATGAAAAAAATAGGCAACAACCTAGTTGTGAATACAGGAACTTGGATTAAAAAACTAAAAAGAATAAAACCTTTAAAACTATTCATATTACCATCAGTATATTATCCACATTATAAACTAACAATAATGCATATTTATGCTGAAAAAAATAAAATAATTGTTTCCCACAAACACATAGATAAACACATAAAACCACCATTTACATGGCTTCAAAAATTCGCAATCTTCTTTGTACCATATCGTCGTAAAAAACAAGAAAACCAACTTTCTATAGATTTATAAAATAATTTAAATTACTTTAGTTTAGCAAATGATAATACAAGAATTAACTCTGAGAAACATAAGAAGTTTTGAATCAGCAAACATAGAGTTAAATGAAGGAATTACACTTTTAAGCGGAGATATCGGCGCAGGAAAAACCACCATTCTTATTGCAATAGAATTTGCCTTGTTTGGATTATTACGGGGAAAAGTTTCCCCTGAAGAATTATTACGACACGGCGAAAATGAAGGATATGTTAAATTAAACTTTAAAGTAAATCAAAAAGAAATAATCATAACTCGATTCTTAAAAAGAACATCATCAGGAATCGTTCAACCACCAGGCACATTAATAGTAGATGGAAGCGAATCATCCTACGTTGCAACAGAACTAAAAGCTCGCATATTAGAATTACTAGGATACCCATCTTCATTAATAAATAAGTCAACAAACCTATTCAGATACACAGTTTATACTCCCCAAGAACAAGTAAAACTAATCCTCTTTGAAACAGAAGAAGAAAGAAAAGACATAATTCGAAAAATCTTCGCCTTAGACAAATATAAAACAATAATCTCAAATTTAAGTCCTTATCAATCAAACTTAAAATCCACCATCGAACGAAACAAAGGAAGACTAGAAGATTTTCCATTATTAAAAGAACAAAGAACAATAAAAGAAAATGAATCTGAGTTGTTAAAACTAAAAATAAAAGAACAAACTGAAAACTTAAATAAAGTTACCGAAGAAAGAAAAAAACTTTCTGAACAATTTTCAAATTTACAGAAAAAGAATGAAGAAATATCAAAACAAAAACAAAAATTAAATTTAATTCAACAAAACATTCAAAATTCCCAAAGAATAATCTCTATGCTGGAAGAAGAGAAAAAAACAAACGAACAAAAATTAACTTCATTTAAATTAGAATCATTTGAGTTCGATAAAGAATTAAAAATCAAATTAAAAACAGAATTAACTCTTTTAGAAGAACAAAGATTAGCTTTATCACAAAAAACAGGCGAAATGAAAGCAAAAAAAGAACAAGTAACCAAAGTAACCCAAAACATAAGTTCATTAGAAAAATGCCCTACATGCAAACAAGTTGTAGGTGAAGAACACAAAACAAAAATAAAAGAATTAGAAACATTAGCTTTAGAAAAACTAGAAAAAAATGAAGATATGTTAAAAAAACAAATAGATGATTTAATTTCAAAAATAAATTCAACCAAAGAAAAAATTCAACTCTTTGAAAAAGAAGAACAAAAATACAACAAATTCTTAGAAGAACAAAAATCAAAACAAATATTCTCCGAAAGAATACATCAAATTCAAGAAAACATAACAAAACACAACAACCTCTTAAACCAAATCTTACAAGATAAAAAAAGCTTAGAAGAAAAGAACAAATCTCTTGTGGAAGTTCCTTTAGATAAAGAAAAAAATCAATTAGACCAAATACAAAAACAAGAAAGAGAAATAGAATTAGAACTCCAATCAAACCAAACAAGATTCGAAATATGTAAAAATTCCATACAGGAAATTCAAAAAGAATTAATTGAAAAAACAAATTTACAAAAAGAAAATTCAGATTTAATACTAGTAAAAAATTGGTTTAATGATTTATTCATACCTTTACTTTCAACAATAGAAAGAAAAATTATGCTTAAAGTTTATCGCGAATTCAACGACTTATTCATTCGATGGTTTTCAATACTAATAGACGACAATTCAATAAATGTAAAACTAGATGAAAATTTCACACCAATATTAGAACAAAACGGATTCGATACGTCCATAGAAAATTTATCCGGCGGAGAAAAAACATCTGTTGCTTTAGCATATAGATTAGCTTTAAACAAAGTTCTAAATGATTACTTTGGAAAACTCCACACAAAAGATTTAATCATACTGGACGAACCAACAGACGGATTTTCATCAGAACAATTAGATAAACTAAGTTTAGTTCTTTCCCAAGTCAACGCAAAACAAATAATTATAGTTTCCCACGAACAAAAATTAGAAGCTTTAGCACAGAAGATTCTGCGAGTTGAAAAAAACAATCATGCAAGCAAAATACAATAGTTTCTATTCACAATAGAAAGAAGTTTCTATTCACAATAGAAACCTTTATATAGTTGTAAGTTCTCCTAAAAATATGTTTACCAAAGATAAATTAAAAGAAATTATACTTTCACAAAAAGATAACTTGAATTTACTAAATGAAGGAATTTTAAGAAATGAAGAAATAAAAATAAGTGAATCCTTTGCAAACATAATTACAGGAATAAGAAGATGTGGAAAAAGTACATTTCTAATGCAAATATTAAACAATCAAAAAATTTCATATTATTTAAATTTAGAAGATCCTCGATTAGAAGGATTTGAATTATCTGATTTCAATAAAATAGAAGAATTAATGTATGAAATATATGGCTCTAAAGGAGTTTTCTTTTTTGATGAAATACAAAACATACCTAAATGGGAAAAATTTATACGATATTTGATTGATAAAAAACAAAAAGTCGTTTTAACCGGTTCAAACGCATCCATGCTAAGTAAAGAACTAGGAACAAAACTAACTGGAAGACACATACAAAAAGAAATGTTCCCGTTTTCATTCGACGAATATCTAAAATTAAAAAAACAAAAACCAAATTTAAAATCATTTGAAGACTATTTCATAAAAGGAGGATTTCCAGAATACTTAAAAACACAAAATTCAGAAATATTAAATCAATTATTATCTGACATTTTATACAAAGACATAGTTGTAAGATTTAATCTAAAAAGTAATGCAACATTAAATAAATTAGCATTATATTTAATAAGCAACGTAGGAAAAGAATTTTCTTACAATTCAATAAAAACCATGTTCGAAATAAAATCAGTACAAACAGTTATTGATTACATTCATTACATGGAAAACACATATTTAATTTTTACCATACCTTGTTTTAGCTACTCATATAAAAAACAACAAGTTAGCGCAAAAAAAGTATATTCTATAGACAACGGATTTTCATCAGTTAATTCAATATCCTTTTCAAAAGACCAAGGAAGAATGCTTGAAAACATGGTGTTTTTACATCTTCGTAAAACACATAAAGATATTTTTTACTTCAAAGAAAAAAACGAATGCGATTTCTTAATTAAAGAAAATGAAAAAATAATGCAAGCAGTACAAAGTTGTTTTAAAATAACTGATGAAAACAAAGAACGAGAAATAAATGGCTTGGTAGAAGCATTAAATCAGTTCAAATTAAAAAAAGGAAGTATTGTAACATTCGACCAAGAAGATTTATTAAAGTTTGAAGACAAAACCATAGAATTAATTCCCATTTGGAAATTTTTATCTCTCTAAGCCTATTTCTTTATAAATAAGAAGAGAAACATTTATAAATAAATCATTTCAATTTTAAGATTAGGTTGAGGGTGTAGTTAGTGGGTGTAAAAAACCAATTAAATGTAATTAGATTACTAATCGTCATATTACTAGTTTTAACTCTATCTTCAACAGTTTTTGCAGTCAATGATCCTGGTCACGATTCTTTGTATTTACAACTAATTGGCGGAACTCTTTCTGGTGTATTGACTATTAACAATTATCTTAATGTAACTGGAAATGTTTATGTTGGTGGAAACATTTCAATGAGTGGAACTAAAATAACCAACCTAGCAAACGGAACAGATGGTCAAGATGCTGTAACACTCTCACAATTACAATCAATAAACTCCTCCATAGAAACAGACACAAACACGTGGTGGGGATTAAACGAAGGTTACATCTACAACAACTCAAACTCTTTAGACTTCAATGAAACTTTATTGAACACAACAATCGATTCAAGAGTTGATGGTGCAGTTACAGATATTTGGGTAAATACTGCTGGAGATACCATGACAGGAAATTTAAATATGAATGCAAACAATATTACTAACTTAAATCAAATTACTTTTAATGTAGATCAAATTGAAATTGGTTCATCAAAAACCATTGCATCAGGTACAGATACCATCGCAATAGGAGAAGAGGCTTCTTCAACAGGAGATTATTCAATAAGTTTAGGAAGTTCATCAGCATTAGGATTAGATTCTTTAGCAATGTTGTTTGGAGCAGTTGCGATTGGAAATGGAACTATTTCTATTGGTTCTTGGTCTACAGCATCAGGTTTATATTCCATATCGTTAGGTGGAGCTCAAAATATAGATGGGGCAGTTGCATCAGGCGATTATTCAATTGCCATAGGGGGAGGTTTAGATTATGGGGCAGTTGCATCAGGAAATTATTCAATCGCAATAGGCGAAGGTACTGATGTTTCTGCAACAGATGCAATTGCTTTAGGACGTGGAACAACAAACGCAGTTGCAAATTCATTCAAAGTTGGAAGCCAGTATGTAACACACACATTTTTAGACACCACATTAAACATTTCTGGAAACACAAACATTTCAGGAACACTAAGTATGGAAACTAATAAAATAACCAACTTAGCAAACGGAACAAGTGGTCAAGACGCAGTAACCAAATCACAACTCGATGCAATAAATTCTTCATTCTCAGGAGATTTATCTGGTTATGTTCCTTATACAGATGCAACAAGTAATGTTGATTTAGGAAGTTATAATCTAACTACAACAGGAACAATTTCAATCGGATCAAATAACGTTCAACAACAAGTAGTAGGAAGTTGTACATATGGAATTGCTTCCGTTGCAGAAAATGGAACAATAACATGTGCAACCCAACAAGGAACCGGAGATGTAGTCGGTCCTTCATCAGCAAGAGATAATGCAATTGCAAGATTTGATGGTATAACGGGTAAATTAATTCAAAGTTCCGCCTTGCGTATTAGTGATTCTACTGGTGCAATATCTTTTACAGAAGGGGACATAATACTAGGGAGTGACTCAACAGTATTTAATCATCCCGAAGCAGATTCAATTGTAATAGGAAATTTGGCATATGCTGGTGCGGATGCAATTTCTTTAGGTACGAGTACATATACTGCACATAAATCAATTGCAATAGGTTATGATTCAAATTCTTCAGGAACAAGTTCAATAGCAATAGGAGAATATTCTATTGCGTCGGGAAATCAAGCAATTGCTATCGGAGGAACGAGTACAAGTTCCATAAATACTGAAGCCACAGGAGTTCAATCAATAGCGATAGGATATAATTTAACTACTTCGGCAGATAATTCCATTTTGATAGGAACCTCTGCCACAACTGAGAGTACAGGTTCAATTGTAATAGGAACTTCTGCAAGCGTAAATAATAAAGCTGCAAATTCTATTGCCCTAGGAACAAACACTAGTGTTATTGCATCAAATGCAATTGCAATAGGAACCGGAACAACAAATGCAGTTGAAAATTCATTTAAAGTTGGAGGAGATATAACCCACACGTTCTTAGACACAACATTAGAAGTTGGTGGAGCCATTGATATGAATTCAAACAAAATAACTGAATTAGCAAACGGAACATCTTCTCAAGATGCAGTAACCTACTCACAACTTCAAGCAATAAATACTTCAATTTTAGGAGGAGATGTAGTTGGCCCTTCATTAGCAACAGATAATGCTATTGCAACATTTGATGGAGCAACCGGAAAAATAATTCAAAATAGTTCATTTGAAATATCTTCCAATACTATTTGGTCAGAAGATACAAATAATGTGTTAGCAATGTGGCGTGGCGAGGGTTGGAACGCATATAGTAATGCCGGCGTTGAAATTATGAGTTATGATTCAAATCCCTTACTAAATTTTTATAGTACAAGTGGGGATTTTTATATTGGTATTGATTATGATGTAGATGGTGGAGAAAATTTTGAAATTTCTCATGATTTATTTTCTAGTAATGATTTTGTAATTGATAAAGACACAGGAGATATTTCTATAGGTCAAACATTGAATATGACCTCTGGTAAAATCACAAACCTAGCAAATGGAACAGATGGACAAGATGCAGTAACCAAATCACAATTAGATGCAGTTCAAGGAAGTATTTCAGACACATGGTGGGGATTAAACGAAGGTTACATCTACAACAATTCAAACTCTTTAGACTTCAATGAAACTTTATTGAACACAACAATCGATTCAAGAGTTGATGGAGCAGTTACAGATATTTGGGTAGATGTAGCAGGAGACACAATGTCAGGGGATTTAGATATGAATAGTAATGATGTGACCCAAATTAGTGAGTTATATTTTATAAATTCAATTTTATTAGATTCAACAACAGTTGCAAGAACATATAGTATTGGTATAGGTCATGATTTAACGCTTTCAGGTGACGGAGTAATTGCTATAGGGGATGAGGCTTCTGCAACAGGAGGATATTCTCTTGCAATAGGAGAACAAACACAAGCAAACGGAATAAATTCAATAGCAATAGGTAAAATTGCAAACTCAACCAACCTAGATTCAATTGCAATAGGAGCTTCTAATTTTGCAACGGGAGATAATGCAATTGTTTTAGGTTCATATTCTTATGCTGATTCAGCAAATTCAATAGCAATAGGTTATCAATCTGAGGCCTGGGGAGAAGGTTCCGTTGCAATTGGAAGCAATAATTTGGATGAGGCCTGGGGCGCATATGCTGAAGGAATAAATTCTTTAGCAATTATGGATGGTTCAGATGCATATGGTGATTATTCCATCGCAATAGGAGATACTACTTATGCTGATGCGACGAATGCAATTGCTTTAGGACGTGGAACAACAAACGCAGTTGCAAATTCATTCAAAGTTGGAAGTGAGTATGTAACGCACACATTCTTAGACACAACATTAAACATTTCTGGAAACACAAATATTTCAGGAAATTTAAGTATGGAAACTAACAAAATCACAAACCTAGCAAACGGAACAGACGGTCAAGACGCCGTAACCAAATCCCAACTCGATGCTGTAAGTGGTTCAATAGAAACAGACACCGATACATGGTGGAATATCACAGGAAGTAATTATTTAATTAACTCATCAAACATTCTAGAACTCAACGAAACCATTTTGAACACAACAATTGATGCAAGAGTTGATGGAGCAGTTACAGATATTTGGGTAGATGTAGCAGGAGACACAATGTCAGGGGATTTAAATATGTCTGATAAATCAATTACAAATGTAAATCAATTAAGGTTTAATCTTAATGAAATTCAAATTGGTACCAATTCTGTTGCAAACAGTTTAGATGAAACTGGTTCAATAGCCATAGGAAAAAATTCTAATGCTCATGAATCTAGTATTTCCATAGGTGATAATTCTAAAACTCAAGATGATCAATCCATAGCGATTGGTTTAAATTCAAATGCTGTAGAAACTTACACGATTGCTATAGGTTCTGGTGCAAACTCTGTCCTTGATCAATCTATGGCAATAGGATATGATTCTAATGCATCTGGTTTAGGTTCAACAGCCATAGGTACAAATTCAGTCTCTTCAGGTACGGTGTCAAGTGCCATAGGTTCTGCAGCTGTTTCTTCAGGTATGGCGTCAAGTTCATTAGGTAGCGCAGCTTCAACTTCAGGAGATTTTTCTGTAGCGATAGGGCCTTTATCAAATGCAACTGCTGAAAATGCAATTGCATTAGGATACGGCACAGAAAACTCCGTCGCAAATTCATTTAAAGTTGGAAGCCAGTATGTAACACACACATTCTTAGACACCACATTAAATATTTCTGGAAACACAAATATTTCAGGAAATTTAAGTATGGAAACTAACAAAATCACAAATTTAGCAAACGGAACTTCTTCCCAAGACGCTGTAACCAAATCACAACTAGACGCAGTAAGTGGTTCAATAGAAACAGATACAGATACTTGGTGGAACATCACAGGAAGTAATTATTTAATAAATTCAACAAATATTTTAGAACTCAACGAAACCATTTTGAACACAACTATAGATTCAAGAGTTTCAACAAATGTTCCTGACATCTGGGTAAATGAATCAGGTGACACAATGACTGGCTCTTTAACAATGTCAGGAACTGCAGCTAATATTATTCTAGGAAGTAATTATTTATCAGGTGATGGTGGAGATGAAGGAATTTTTGTTGATAGTGCAGGTAAAGTTGGAATTGGAACAACCACACCAGCACACGAATTACATATATCTGGAGTTAGTAATGTAGAAGTATATTCACAAGCTTCAAGTGCTACTTCTTATGGGGGATTTAGAGCAGGTGGAGATACAGCAGATTGGGGATTATATGCAGGTGGTTCAACTAATATTCTCATCCCGGATGGCTTTGGAATTTATAATCATAATGCATCACAATATGATTTAGTAATAGACGCATCAAGTAATGTGGGAATAGGAACAACCACACCAACAACAAAATTGGACATAATTGATGTTAGTCAAGGAATTAAAACTAAATATGGAACTTTAAAAGTTGAAGCAACAGATGCTCACTTAGATATAGTTTCGAGTTCAGCAGGAGTTTGGGGATCTGGATTAAATTTTGTTGAAGGTAATGTTGCAGGAGTTAGTAATACTAATATTTGGAGTATTGCAAGATAAACAATTGGAGGGACCGGAAACAGTAGTTTAAATTTTAATTTTGGAACAATTAATGCACACAATAATAATCAAATGTTTAAAATTAGTTCAACAGGAGCAATCACTTCAACAGGAGCCGCAACTATTGGTGGAAATTTAAATATCACTTCACATAAAATCACAAACCTAGCAAATGGAACAGATTCGCAAGACGCAGTAACATACTCACAACTCCAAGCAGTAAACTCAACATTAGGTGGAGACTTAGCAAACTACGTTCCATACACAAGCGCAACAAATAACTTAGATTTAAACAATAAAAACTTAACAAGCGTTAGTTATGTTGGAATTGGAACTGCAACACCAAATGCAAACTTACAAGTCAATGGAACATTTAACGCAACAAACAATGGCGGTTCAATAACATTAGATTCAAATGGAGATGTAAGAATAGGAATATGAACAGAAAATTAATTTTTGGAATTTTCATTTTAATATTTTTATTAGTTGGAACTGTAACTGCGTCTTATGTTAATATTAATAAAGATTATGCTGGTCAAGGAAATGGTGTAGATATTTATATTGATACAGATGTTCCTGCTAATACTATTGATAATTTTGAATTTATATTTAGATATGAAGATTATAGTGGTGTTTATGATATGCCTTTTGGTTCAGTAGATGTAGAATCGAATAGATTTATTTTATTTCACTCAAGTTCATCTGCTTTTAATCTTCAATTAGGAAAATCTACATTGGTTAATTTAGATTCTTTAAGTACAGATGATGAAATATATAAATTGCAAATAATAAAGAATAATGTAAGTAATTACAGAGTTATTTATACTAATTTAAGGACAAACACAATACTTTTGGATGATGATTATGAAACTTTAGATTCATCTCCTGTATCATCTAATAATTTGTGGATATTTGCAAGAGGTGAATTAGCAACTCCGTATTACACTTCACGAATCATCTATTCATTCACAATAAATGATGAAACTTGGAATTTTAATGAAGGTCAAGGAACAACTGTTACAGGAGATAAAGGAACAGAATTAACAGTTAGTGGAACATTAACAAATTTCTGGGTAGACGGAGATACAACAGCATCAAATAAAAATCTACAAATTTCATCATTAAACAAAGGTTTAGTTGGACACTGGACACTGGACCAAGACAATTACAATTCAAACACAAACAGAATTGGAGATTCAAGTCCTCATGAAAATCATTTTACAAATTCAGGTGCAACTTCAACAACAGACCGATTTGGAAATGCAAACTCAGCAATGGCTTTTGATGGGTCAACAAATTATGCAATTATCAATGATAATTTTGTTGTAAGTCCAACAGAATTAACAATTTCTGCTTGGCTTAAAAAAGAAAGCGGAGGTGCAACCTACGAATGTGTTTTACATAAATCTTCAGATGCAACTATAGGAAATACTGAGTTCTGGTTAGGCGTGGATAATAGTGATTTGTTAACTGCGACAATAGGTGCAAGAACGGGAGTTAGTGGAACTTGGGCAGCAGGCAGAACCACAACAACAGCAACATATGGTCAATGGTATTTGTTAACAGCCACATGGAATGGTACTATAGTTAAAGTATATCTTGATGGAGAATATAATAAGCAATATGCTTTAACAACCTACAGTAATATAAATTATCCAACTAGACTTGGTGCCTCTTCAAACGGAGCAAATTACGAATTTAAAGGAGATATAGATGATGTCAGAATTTACAACCGAGCTCTCTCAGCGGATGAAGTAAAACTACTTTACGACTCTCACAAACCACAAATTTCAGGAACATCATTAAACAAAGGATTAATTTTAGATATGCCTTTAACTTCAAGATATACAAAAACAGAAACAGCAGGTTCAGAAATACTTACAGACAGAACACCATATTCAAACGACGGAACAAACACTGGTGCAACATTATCAAGCGAAGGCGCGTATTTTAACGATGCAGATAATGATTATATTTTGTCTCAACAAACACATTTATTTGATTCAAGTCACACGTATTCAGTTTGGATATATCCTGAAACAACTGCGAGTATAAGGGGTGTTTTAGGAAATCATTTTCACACTGATTTTTCAAACATTTGTTTTAGTGTTTATAACGGAAGAATTTATGTTTCTGTCGGATACACTGACAACACTAGAGATGGTGCTTATGCCGTTAGTACTGTTTATGCGGATAGGTGGACTCATGTCCTAGTTGTTTTTAATATAACTGAAAATACTATTAAAACCTATTTAAATGGAAAAATTGATCACACTCGTGAATTGACAAAAACAGTTAAATTTTCATCAAGAAATTTTTTAGTTGGTCAATGGGCACGTTCATATACAAACAACTATAAATTTAAAGGAAATATTTCAAATGTGAAAATTTATAATCGAGCATTATCCGAGTCAGAAATACAACAATTATACAATCAAGGAAGATAAATTTATAAACATAAAATTTAAACCAAAAATATAAAAAAATGAATAAAACCAAAACATTCAAAACATTCATTTTCATTTTACTAGTTTTAACACTAATTTCTTCAGTTTCTGCAAAAAATTTCATAATATATAATTCATCCGATCCAACAGACGCACATTTCTTAGTAAACGGCACAACAGGATACGTTGGAATAGGAGTAAACACACCAACATCATTATTACAAATTGCAAACGACAACTGGATTTCCGCAAAAAACTATGCAGGAACAGGAACAATAAATATGTTCAAAGTAAATTCAGATAATCAAATAGAAGTTGGCGCTCCATTAAATATAGGAAGCTTTGAATTCACAGCAGACTCGGGATTAGTTTCTTTCGTAGATATGCCAGTTACTTCTTCAGCTTCAATAGGAACATCACAAAGTTACGTTTTCAAAGTTGATGGAGAAAATATATTTACAGTTTACTCTGAATCAGACGGGGCAGGAGGAATACAAAACAAAAGAATTGGTATTGGAACAACAACTCCAACACATGCATTACATGTTGTCGGTGACGTTAACATCACAGGAACAATTTACAATAACGGAACATTACTTCAAGACACAGACACATGGTGGAACATCACAGGAAGTAATTATTTAATAAATTCAACTAACATTTTAGAAATCAACGAAACAACTTTAAATATTACAATAGATTCAAGAGCCGTGGATATAGATGGAGACACAATGTCCGGAAATCTTTCTATGGGAGGACATTATATCCGCAACTTAGCAAACGGAACAGACGGACAAGATGCAGTTACACTTTCACAATTACAATCAGTAAACAATTCAATCCAACAAGACACAGATACAGACACTTGGTGGAACATTACAGGAAGTAATTACTTAATCAACTCAATTAACATTTTAGAAATCAATGAAACAAAACTCAATGCAACAATTGAATTATTAGGAGATGCAAATTATGTTCCATATACAGGTGCAACAGCAAATGTTAATTTAGGAACTTACAATCTAACAGCAACAGATACTCAATTAACAGGAAACTTAGATGTAGATGGATATTTTGTTTTAGATGGTGGTCAAACTGCTTTCGATGATTTCTATGGTGGGGTTATAAATACAAATGTTATATTTCAAGGTGGTAATTATTTAGATAATGTAGGTGGTGGAAGTTATTATATTGATGATTATGCTACTTGGGCAAATTATGCATATATATTGCCAACACAAATAGGTATGTTTGGTACACAACCTTGGTTTTTCCAAGCAACAGATGATCAAAATTCAAATATATTTAGCATACAAACTACTACCACAAATACACAAATTACAAAAGAAGCATTAGGAGTATTAGCAACATCAGTTTCAGCAGGTGCAATAACTAATTCTTGGGGGCACGCTTCAGGTGGAAGTTATTCAGATGACATATTTATTGGTGATGTTGCATTTAATAGAGATATTACTTTAGGTGGAAATATAGATACTGCGACAGGAAGCGGAGATTTATATTATAATCAAAAAGATTTTGTAGAAATTGGAGGCACCACGTATGGACACATATTTACTTATAATAATGGATTATCACAAACAACACTTTTAGATTTAGATATAAATGGTGCAGATTTTCAAACACTTTCTATAACTACAACTGGAGATATTACTGCAAATGATGGAAACTTCACAGGGAATTTTCAGATTGGTGGTACATTAGATATGACCTCTGGTAAAATAACAAACTTAGCAAACGGAACTTCTTCCCAAGACGCAGTTACACTTTCACAATTACAATCAGTAAACAATTCAATCCAACAAGACACAGATACAGACACTTGGTGGAACATCACAGGAAGTAATTATTTAATAAATTCAACTAACATTTTAGAAATCAATGAAACAACTTTGAACGCTACAATAGATGCAAGAGCACCAAATACATCCTATTTGTTGAATCAGAGCGTAATAATAGGAACAAATACAAGTATGACTTATTCTCCTTTAGATGGATTTTATAATGATCCTGGAAAAACCGGAGTAGAGGATTATTTGTTTAAATTGCCAATACAAAATGCTGAAGGTTATGTTCAAGTATGGATTTCAGGAACTAATGATAAATTATATGGGAGCTTTGAAATTTTTACATCATTATATCTTGATGGAGCAGGTACTGGAACAAATGGTACTTCATTACTAAATTGTCAAGATTGTGATATTAGTACTGTTGATTGGTATACTAAAGATGGATATTCATATATTTATATTGCTGGAACTGGTTGGAGTAA
>JAQUYS010000042.1 GCA_028691765.1 Candidatus Nanoarchaeia archaeon
GTAACATTCGTGAACAGTTATTCAGTGGAAATTACTCTGGAGCACATAAACATTTAGATGATTTACATTCTTATGTTGAAAACGAAGAGAATATTCAAAAAAAAATAATTAACTTAGAAGAAGAAATTGAACACGCGGTTAGAGATATACGTAATGCCGAAAACGAATTAAAAGATTTGATGCGATAATTTAGAAAAGTGGTGCGGAGAGAAAGATTCGAACTCTCGTAGGTACTAAACCAATACGGCCTAAACGTATCCCGTTTGACCACTCCGGCATCCCCGCATAAATCATAGGACAGACATTCTATTTATAAAAGTTTTTAAAGAATCATATGGCAAACTTTTAAAAACTCCATTACATTTTCATCATTTTAGGGATAATATGGGTGCATTGTCAAAGTTTTTAAATACTTCACTTAGCGAAAGAAATCATTTCGAAATTTCAGACCTAGAATATTATAATCATCCATTGGATGTTCTTTATACTATAAATCCTGAAATAGGCAGTTTAGCGTACGCTAATGAATATAATTTAATCCCTGCTGATTTAAGACCATATATTGCTCATTTCAGAGCGTTACAATCTGAAGAGAAAATTTCTTTATTACATGAAATTACTAATAGACTTGCTCTTGAATCGGATGAACGAAAACATTTCGTTGGAGAAGAAACTAGACGACGAATTGTGGAATTAGAGCAAAACGGAGCAATATCTATTGAAACAATAAAAAATAAAGCAGTTGTAAAGGTCAGTTCCATAGATAAAGAAAAACAAATCAGTATAGAAAATATACGAGGAAATAAGGAAATAACTAGCGAAATGATCCGAGCTCAAGGAGCTTATGCAATTCAAAAAATGAAATATGAAACGAATCTCGCAATAATTAAAGATCAAGAACAAACTAAAAAATATTTAGCAGACAATCAAATAAACGCAATAGAAAAAGAAAATGAAGCATATAAGTATTATTTTGATAAAAAAATTCAATTAGAATCTCAAAAAGTCGAATCAAATTTTCAAAACCAAGTCATGGAAATTGAACATAATTATTTAATTAAATTGAAAGAGGCAGAAATAATTAGAGACGTTCGTAGATATGAGATCCGTACAGACATTATAAATACTTATTTATTTACTCAAGCGTTACTTGCTCGAGAAGGGTTGCTTATGGAATTTTATAAACAAAAAATCCAGTCAGATGAAAAAATTTCTGAAAATCAATCTTTGAGTTCCATGGTTAATGAGACTCTAAAAGTTATTAAAAAAAAGAACTTAAAGAAAATATCTGTTAATGGTCAAACTCCTTCTGGCAAATTTAATATTGATGTAGAGGTAAAAGAATGAGCCCTCCACTTCCACCTTTAGAAGAAGTTTTAAAACGTGTTGATGATGAAATAGACATTAGTTTCGCATCTGCTCGAAGTGATGATTCTATAATTATTTCTTTAAATACTGCAATAACTAAACGCATATATGCAATTAATCCAAAAATAAAACCTTATGAATTTAGCATCGATATGGATGTGTTATGTAATAAAATAACGTTTCCATGGGATGAAAACCGACATAAATATGCAAAAGAATTAGCAGAGCATCAACATCAATATGAAGCGCAGCCATCACGTGCGTATTATCATTATGGTGAGATGGCATATTATACTTCTAAATTAGCAGAATATGAAAAAAAAGAACAAGCTTTTGAAAAAGATAAAGCGGAGTTAGTAAATCAATTAAAAACCAGCCTTTATCCTTTTGCAATGGAAATAAAAAAAGAAAATCCGTATGCCCAATTAATTTTTTTAATGAATGGTGATGAAAAGTTAGAACATTTAATTTCTGCAAATTTAACAACGATTGTAAGAAAAAGAATAATTAATTGGAAAAACTATAGTTCTGAAGATATCAAGAAAATTTTAGATAATATTTCAGGTTATGAAAAAACTAAATAGTCATTTTTGTTTGAGAAATTCTCCAACTTTAATGAAATCTTCTTCTAAAGTTGTTTTTAATTTTTGGTTGTAAATCATCGCAGCGGGGTGATACATTGGAATTATGGTTAGTTCTTCTATTTTGTATATTTTTCCATGAACATCTCCCATCGCAATCGTTTTTATTTTTGTTGTGTCAAAGTGTGCTAAACAAAACTCTGTTGCAAATTTTCCTAAAGGAAGTATTACTTTGGGTTGAATAATATTTATTTGTTCTACTAAATAAGGAGTATGATTAATTATTTCTTCTTTACTTGGATTTCTATTTTTTGGTGGGCGATATTTTAATATATTTGCAATATAAACATCATCTAAAGTTAATCCTATAAGATTGAGAAATGAATCTAAATTTTTTCCTGCCTTTCCTACGAAAGGAATTCCTTGTAAATCTTCATTTGCACCAGGAGCTTCTCCTATAATTAGAATGTCTGCATCAGGGTTTCCTTTTCCAAAAACCATTTTTGTTGCTGCGTCTTTTAATGGACAAACTAATTCAGAAGATATTTTTTGTTTGAGTTTGTTTAAATCTTCTTGTTTAGACACATTATCATAGATCGTTGGTTGTTTAAATAGTTTTTTAATAATTATATAATTAATTTTACGATAGGTATATATATTTGAATTTGATAATTTAATTCTTATGAAACAATTAGATGTTCCAAAATTAATACAAACCTATAAATGGGATTGTGGTGCAAAAGCATTACAAGCAACTTTAGCATATTACGGAATTTATATTCGTGAAAGTAAATTAATTAAATATGCAAAAACAAATGCAAAAAAAGGCACTTCCAAACTAAATATGCTTCTTACATTAAAAAGGTTTAAATTGAAAACTGAAGCAAAAGCTATGACTTTGAAAGATTTGAAAAAATACATTGATAAAGAAATTCCTGTAATTATCCTTCTACAAGCTTGGAAAAAAAGAGGACCTGAATATGTGGATAATTTTAAAGAAGGTCATTGGGTTATAGCTATTGGATACGACAAAACAAAAATAATTTTTGAAGATCCTTATCATTTTCAAAGAACATTTTTGACAAACAAAGAATTAGATGAAAGATGGCATGCACAAGAAAATAAAACCAAGATTTTTAATTATGGAATTGCGGTTTTTGGAGAAAAACGAGAACCTAGCATAAATAAAATACTTCATATGGATTGAAATCCATGAAAATTAGGTTTATTCGCTTCGCTCTAATCCCTTAATTGTAAAATGTGCGTGGTTATTGTTTAATTCAACATTGTCTGAATGAACTTCTGCTCTTAAAACACAAATAATTTCATCTCCTTCTTTAAATGTTGAACTTTTGGGGAATGTGTAATTTTCTCCTTCAATATCTATAAAAAATAATCCTGCACGAACTTTTTTAATTGTTCCTTTAACTAAAAACTCTATTTGTGGTAAACCGCCTAATGCGATTAAGTCACCAACATCCGTTTTAGCTACAGGAGATTGTCTTAATTCATTTAGCGTCGTTAAGTTCATTGAATATCCCCTTTCATCAATCTAAAATAAATTGTTGATTCTCCATTCACTCTATCATTTTTAAAAGTCCTATATTTTTTAAATCCGAGTGTTTCATGTAATTTTATTGAAGCTAAATTGGTTTCCCACGTTCTTGAATAAATGTAATCTATTTTTTTATTGTACAAATCTTGAATTGCCTGCTTTAACATTTTTTTTGCAATGCCTCTTTTTCGGAAATTTAATTCGACACCTGCGCCAATTATTTTACCTACTCCCTTTTTTTCTAATTTATATGCAAGATAACCAACTATAACTCCTTTTTCTTTGGTGAGAATTAAAAATAAATTTTTTTTAGTGACATAATCTAAAAGATTTCTTCTCTTTTGAACCCTTCTTGAAAGAAAATCCTTGCCAATCTTGCTAAATAGTTCGTTTTCTAATTTAGGTATATCTTCTTTCGAAAGGTATTGGAAGTCCATGTTTTAAGCAGTTCCATATTCTCATTAGAGAATATCTTCGATTGGTTTTTTAGCTTTCTTCACTTCTTTTTGAGCTTCAGTAGCCATTTCTTCCATGTCCACTCCTAAGTCTTTAAGTGCAGCCATGTGCATTTGCATTAATTGTTCTACGATTCCTAGAATTCTTGTAAATTCTTCTCGTTCTTTAGCCAATGTGCTAAGACATCCTTTGTGAAATCCTACTTGTTCTTCTTTTGGTGTTTTTTGTGCCATATTTATTCCTCTATGAAAATGCATCTTTTATTTTTTCAAATAATTTTTTGTGCGGTGATTTTTGTTTTGAATCTTTATCGAATTGTTCTAATAATTCTTTTTGTTTTTTAGTTAAAGTTTTAGGAACTTCAACATTTACTTTTACATATTGATCTCCTTGGCCATATGCCCTCATATGTGGAAGTCCTTTTCCTTTTAATCTTAATAATGTTCCTGGTTGTGTTCCTGCAGGAATTTTTAAATCTGCTTTTCCATTTATTATAGGTATTTCTATTGTTGTTCCTAAAGCAACTTCTGTGAATGTTAACGGAACGTCTATGTATATGTCTGATCCATCTCTTTCAAAGATAGGATGTTCTTTTATGAATACTACAACGTATAAATCTCCTTTAGGAGCGCCAATTTCACCAGGTTCTCCTTCACCAGAAACTCTCAATTTAGTTCCGTTTTCTATTCCTTCAGGAATTGTTACTTTAATAGTTTTGGTTTTTAATTTGTGTCCTGAGCCATTACAAGATGAACATTTATCTTTTACAGTTTTGCCTCGACCATGACAGGATGGACAAGTAGTTTGTGTTTGAAACATTCCAAAGGGGGTTCGTTTTGAAATTTTGATTGTTCCTTGACCATGACAATGTGAACAAGTAGTTACTCCTTTTCCTCCTTCACCATTACATTCATCACAAAGGTCTTCTTTTTGTAATTTTAAAGATTTTTCGACGCCTGTTGCAACTTCTTCAAGTGTAATTTCTATGTCATATCTTAAATCAGACCCTCGTCTAGGTCCTCGTCTTCTTCCGCCACCAAATCCTTCAAATCCGCCTGAGAAAATATTATCGAATATGTCGTTGAAATCGAATCCGTCAAAACCACCTGAGAATCCTTCAAATCCTCGACCATTCATTCCTTCTGAACCAAATTGATCATATTGTGAACGTTTGTTATCATCAGTTAGAATTGATGCAGCTTCATTTATTTCTTTAAATTTTGCTTCTGCTTGAGGATTATCTTTATTTAAGTCTGGATGATATTGTTTAGCTAATTTTTTATAGGCTTTTTTAATTTCCTCTTTAGAAGCTCCTTTTTCTATGCCTAGTGTTTTGTAGTAGTCCTTAGGCATTTTGTCTTCCTCCAAATAGCCTAAGCTCAAAAATTTTTAATTTTTGTTGTTTCGCTGCGATAGTTCACACCTTTTTATATGAATAATTCTGTACTTATAAAGTTAATCTAAAATAAAAAAAATAGAAGAATTACTCCTTCTTCTCTTCAGTAAACTCTGCATCAACTACATCATCTGCTTTTGCTCCAGATTCTGCATTCTGCGACCCGTTTGCCGACTGCTGTTGCTGTGCTGCTTTCTGATACAGTTCTGTTGACATTTTTTGGATTTTTTCATTAATTAAATCCGTTTTGTTCTTTATTGAGTCAACATCTTTCTTTTCTGCTTCAAGAAGTTTTTTCAACTCATCAATCTCTTTCTTTACATCTTCGATTTCTTTTTTATCAACTTTTCCTTCAAAGTCTTTAAATAATTTTTCAGATGTAAATACTAATGTGTCTGCATGATTGATTAATTCAATTTCTTCTTTCTTTTTCTTGTCTTCTGCAGCGTGTAATTCAGCATCTTTTTTCATTTTTTCAATTTCCGCATCAGATAAATTTGAGGATGCAGTTATTTTGATGGATTGCTCTTTACCTGTTCCTAAATCTTTTGCAGATACATGAACTATTCCGTTTGCATCGATATCAAATGTAACTTCGATTTGAGGAACCCCCCGAGGTGCTGGAGGTAATCCTACTAAATCGAATTGGCCTAATTCTTTGTTGTCGGAAAACATTGAACGTTCTCCTTGACCTACTTTGATTGTAACTGCTGGTTGATTGTCTGCTGCTGTTGAGAAAGTTTGACTTTTCTTTGTTGGAATTGTTGTATTTCTATCAATTATTTTTGTAAATACTCCTCCTAAAGTTTCGATTCCTAAACTTAAAGGTGTAACGTCTAACAATAAAACGTCTTTAACATCTCCTGCTAAAATTCCTCCTTGAATTGCTGCTCCTAACGCAACTGCTTCATCGGGATTTACAGATTTATCTCCTTCTTTGCCTGTTAAAGATTTAACTAATTCTTGTACTGCAGGGATTCTTGTTGAACCACCTACAAAAATAACTTTATGTATGTCTGAATTACTTAAACCAGAATCTTTCAAAGCTTTTTCTGTTGGAATTTTTAATCTTTCCAATATGTCTCCAATTAAATTGTTGAATTTAGCACGTGAAATTTCCATAGTTAGATGTTTTGGTCCTGTTGCATCTGCTGTAATGAAAGGCAGATTAATGTTTGTATTTTGTTTTGAAGACAATTCTATTTTTGCATTTTCTGCTGCTTCTCTTAATCTTTGCAATGCTGTTTTATCTTCTCTTAAATCAATACCATTTTTTGATTTAAATTCATTAGCCATGAAATCAATTAAAAGTTGGTCTATGTCGTCTCCACCTAAATGATTATCTCCATTTGTAGATTTAACTTCAAATACTCCATCTCCTAATTCTAAAATTGAAACGTCAAAAGTTCCTCCTCCAAAATCGAAAACTAAAATCGTGTGATCGTTTCCTTTATCTAAACCATATGCTAATGATGCTGCGGTTGGTTCGTTTATAATTCTTTCAACTTCAAGTCCTGCAATTTTTCCTGCATCTTTTGTTGCTTGTCTTTGTGCGTCTGTAAAATATGCTGGAACTGTAATTACTGCTTTCTTTACAGGTTCTCCTAAATAACTTTCTGCGTCTGCTTTAAGTTTTTGAAGAATCATTGCACTAATTTCTTGTGGACTATATTCTGTTCCATCAATTTTGGTTTTATGATCTTCACCCATGTGTCGTTTTATTGAACGCACAGTATTTTCTGGATTTAAAACTGCTTGGTTTCTTGCTACTTGTCCAATCATTCTTTCGCCATTTTTAATAGCTACAACTGAAGGTGTTGTTCTTGCTCCTTCGCTGTTTGGAATGATGACTGGTTTTCCTCCTTCAAGTACAGCTACTGCACTAAAAGTTGTTCCTAAATCTATACCTATTATTTTTGCCATTTTTATTCACCTTTATTTATTTTTTGAACATGATAAGAGGTACCAAAAATTTTTAATTTTTGTGAACCTATTATTTTACTCATTTTTTTCACCTTTATTTTTTGCTACTTTTACTTTTGTATGTCGTAGCACAACATCGTTTAACATATATCCTGATTGAAGTTCTTCTAAGATTTGATTTTCAGGTTTTTCTGAAAATTCTGTTAAAAGAGCTTCATGAAATTTGGGATCAAATTGTTCTCCTACAGAATTTATTTTTTTTAAGCCAAACTCTTCTGCTGAGGAAAATAATTTTGCGAATATTAGTTCCATACCTTTTTTGAAATCTTGTGCGCTTGCATTTTTATTTGTAAGGGCTAAATCGAAATCATCTAAGACGTCTACTAATTTCGTGAATACGGATTGTACTCCTTTTTTGAAAGAATCTTGTGAAAGGGTTTCGTTTCTTCGTTTATAGTTTGCGAATTCTGCTTGTAATCGAAGATAGCTTTCTTTTAATTCTCCGTTTTCTTGTTGTAAATCTTCATTTGAGGGTGTTTTTTCTTCATCCATTTTTATCCTCGTTGACCTCAAGTCAACAACGTTGATGAATACTTATATATAAATCTTTCGATTTAATAGAATATTTTACAGATCATCTATAGAGATTATATCCTGTTCGTAAGGTTCAACACATTGAATCTTATTCCCCAAAACCTTGAATTTTACATCCAATATAGTTTCAACAACAAAAATTACATCCAATACGTCTTTATTTACTTCTTCAACAATTATTTCCCCGCCAAATAAACCTAATAAAGGAATTAAATCTAATGCTAAGAATATGTCTATTCCCTCTTTAGATATTTTTTCTTTGAGAGAAAGAATAAAATCT
>JAQUYS010000043.1 GCA_028691765.1 Candidatus Nanoarchaeia archaeon
AATTAGTTAAATCTATTGGAGACATTATAATAATTTCAAAAACAGCAATTCCATCTTACAAAGGCGAAGAAGAGTAAATTTTTATTTTCTTTTATTAGTTTAATAATTCTTCAATTTGAATGCCTTTTATTTCACAGTCATCTTGAGATATAACGAAGGAGTTGGTTGTTTGCTTTAAATCATCTATTGTAAAGAAAAACCACTTTTTCTTAGGAAATTTTACAGCCACAAAAGGTTCTGCACCAAAATGTTGAGCAAAATAAACTAATTGATTTATTTCATCGAGTGGAAAGTATTTCTTATTTTCAGCAGTTATTTTACATTCTATTGCTAAACGTCTTCCAAGTTTACCTGCAACAATATCTGGTGAAGGATAATGTGATGATCCCGAACCTGCGGTTCTTATGGCTGCCCAGCCCAGGGACCAAAAAGATCTAATTAATTCTCTTTCTCCATTGATTCCTTTGGATTTTGCAGACATAAGAAATATTTGATGTTTTTAGTATTTAAATCATGCAGATGTCCAGTGCAAAAGTTTATTAATTGTACCATATTTAGGTCTTTTATGACACCACAAATATATGATCTATTATATACAACCTCTTGGCAAGCAAATCAACATGCCTTAATTTCTGCAGATGATGTAGAAGAGAGTAAAACAATTCTGAAAGGCAAAGTATGTGGAGAAAATTATGTAGATATAAAATTCTGGAAAGTTGAAGAACTTCCCTTTAAAACAAATAAAAAAGGAATTATTTACATACCAAAATAATTCAAAATCTTCTAAAAACGACAAGCTTATATACTTTAAACCAAAAATAAAGAGTAAATTAATCTTATTTTAACTAAACGAGGTGGTTTTAAGATGAATGGAACAATTGCATTAGCAGCTATGGAGAAATTATTGAAAAATGCTGGAGCTCAAAGAGTTTCAGAAGAAGCTAAAATCGCTTTAAGAACAGTTTTAGAAGATATTGCTATGGAAATTGGTGAAGAAGCAATAAAACTATCTCATCACGCTGGTAGAAAAACTATCAAAGCAAACGATATACGTTTAGCTGCGCATTAACAGCATTCAGTTTGCAGTTAATATTTTATTTTTCTTAAAAATTCAATTTAACTTTCATTAAATCATATGCACACGTTGTATTTTGAAATAATTCTTGTGCATCTTTTAATAATTGATCTACCGATTTATATCTTTGAGAAAAATGTGTTAAGAATAATTTTTCAACACCACAAGCATTAGCTATTTGTGCTGCCTGATATGAAGTCATATGGCAATATTCTTCTGCTTTATTCTCCAAATCTTTTGCATACACTGCTTCACAAACTAAAACTTCTGAATTATTTGTAAGTGTATAGCATGCATCGCATAATTTTGTATCGAAAATAAAAGAAATGCTTTTTTCTTGTGTTTGTGTTGTTACATCTTTGAAAGATATTTTTTCTCCGTTGAATATGATGTCTTTTCCTTGTTGTAATTGTGCAACATGTGGTCCTTCAGATATTCCTTTTTTTGCTAATTTAGTTTTTGAAACTTTTATTTTAGATTTTTTCAGAAATTTATATCCTAAACAAGGTACTGAATGTTCTAAATTTATTGCTTGAAGAGCATAATCTTCATTCTGATAAAAGGTGTCTAAATTTTCACAATTTAATTCGATAACTTCTAAATTTAGAGGATTATCAAATACGCAAGACTTAAACATATTTTCCATAAATTTTTTTGAATTTTTTGGACCATACAGAGTTATTTTTTTATCTTCATCTGAAAATGCACTTATTGTTTGTAATAAACCAATTAAACCTGCAACATGATCTCCATGCCAATGACTGATTAAAATTTTTTTTATTTTTTGAAAGTTTAAATTTGCAAATTGCATTTGTCTTTGTGTTCCTTCTCCACAATCTAAAAGAATACCTTCTCCATTATGTTCTAGATAAATACTTTGAACATTTCTTTCCTTTGTTGGCAACATGCCTGAAGTTCCTAAAAAAACTAAATCCATAAATACATAGAATTAGAGGTCATTTATAAATCTAGCCAATTACAATTTTTTTATTATAAGGCCTGTATAAAGCTTCTGAATGTCTTTTTGAGCCTTTTTGGTAAATTCCCCTGTAACTAATAACAAACAACTGACATCTAACATTTTTGCAGCTAAAAGAGCTGGAGCAACATCTGCTTCAGTTAATTTTTTCTTGTCTTTAGCCCGAACTAATAAAACAATATTTCCTATCGCGGAAGGGAGTTTTATTAAAAATTCATATTCTCCTTTAGCCACTTCATCTTGTTTAATAACAAAAATATGGTTTTCTCTGAAAAATAAAATGACTTTTTCATAAAATTTGGTTTTAGGAAATTCTGGTTCGGGATAACTTTCTTTTGAAGATTGAATTTGTTTTGAGATAGATTCTTTAAGATTTAAATCAGACGCAGTTTGTTCAACTAAGTTTTCTTCAGAAAGATTTACTGACGGAATTTCTTCAACTAATTTGGATTGTACTTCGTGATGAATTTCTTCTTTTACAGGTAAAACTTCTTCGATTGGAGTTTCAGTTTTAGGCTCTTCTCCACCATTTTTAAGATAGTTGATAGCTTGTTCTTCGGAATATAAATAATATCTCCAAAATAAAATTTCGGTTCCATCACCCATTCTTGCTTTTAATTGTTTAGCAAAATCAGGAAGTTTTCTTAAACTTACTCTTTTTAAAGTATCTAATGTTGTGTCTTCTGCAACTTTAACTTTTTTTAACCATTGTGCTGTTTCTTGATCTTTAGGATTTAGATATTGAGTTAAATTTTCAAGTTGTTCTTCTTGTCCTTCTAGATAATAAAATGGGCTACTTCCCATCTTAATATTTGTTATTTTTAGTAAATTTCTTTCAGACAATTCTGAAAGTACCGCTCCCATGATGAAATTATCTACTCCAAATTTTTTTCTAATCTCATTAGGGACAGAAGGACCGTATCTTTTTATGAAATTTATAACTTCTTCTCTTTGTACTGCAAACATAACTTAAAGAATAAATGTCAAATTTAAATAGGTTTTGTAATTAAGGTCTAATCCATTTAGCTTCCCAATAAGTTACATCATTTTCATCGTCGACAACACCCATCATAAGCCGTTTTTTAGTTGAATGAGCAACTCTATTTTTTGCTGCAAAATCAAACCAAGTGAATTTTTCACCTTCATGAACTGGGTAAACAATCCATCTAGCATGATCTTCACCAGGTTTTACACCTCGATCGTATACTCTAAAATCAGCTCCAAATTTTAACGCTGTTTTTATTATGTATCCTCTATTTCTCATATCTTTAAATACGATGTAACGAATCCAGAATTTTGATTCTAATTTAGACGCTTTTTTTATGAATTTTTCTTTCTCCATTATTTGGTTTTTACCATCTAAAACAACTAATTTTTGTTTTTCTAAAAGGTATAATGCTTCTGAAAGAGATAATTGTACTCTACCATCATCGAGAATGATGCCATATCCTCCTTGGTGATACAGTTCTTGTGCTTCAGGTCCAACTTCAGTTAAAACCCTTTCTTGTGCAAATATTGCGTTTATTGTAGCTTTTTTAGCTTTCTTAGAAGCATTGTCAACTACCATAACTTCATTTTCAGTTGTTTTTTTAGGATTTTCCTTCTTAACTTTGATTTTTTTCTCTTTTACAACGTCAGTTTTAGCTTCTTTTTTAGGCATAGAAGGAGATTGATTGTTTTGTTTATAAATGTTACTAGAATAAATTTAGAAAACTCTTAAAAGTTTTTCGGGATTAATTTATAAATAAAACTTCTTTTTTGTAATTTAAGATGGAAAAAATAAACGAAAATACTTTAGTTGAAATAGTGGGATTAGAAAAATGTAAGAATGAAGGACATGTTAAAGGTACGATGATTAAGCGTTTTAATGGGGTAGGTAGATATTGTTGTACTGAATGTGGAAATTATTTTTATGATCATTTAATTCAATCCGAAAAAAACGAATTAGACAAATCTGAAAAAATAACCTATCACCTCTAATTTTTAAAACAATATGACAACCTTTTTATAGTATTTCAAATCGTTGTATAAACATGGGCGTAGCATTAAGTTCATTAGTAAATGCAGAAGAAGTAGATCTTTCTAAATTTAAGAATAAAATTTTAGCGATTGATGGTATGAATATGCTTTATCAATTTGCAACTACTATAAGACAAGCTGATGGAACTCCCTTAAAGGATTCTAAAGAAAATGTTACAAGTCATTTAACTGGTTTATTTTCAAGAATAAGTAAATTAATTATGGGGAATGTTAAATTAGTTTTTGTTTTTGATGGTGAAATGCCTGAATTAAAAAAATTAGAAAGAGAGCGTAGAGATAAATTAAAAAATGAAGCGATGGCGTCATTTGAAGAAGCTCGAGAAAGTGGAGATATTGCAGAAATGAAAAAATATGCTTCACGTACAACTAGAGTTACAAAAGAGATGGTTGAAGAAGCGATTAAACTCATTACTGCATTCGGCCTTCCTGTAATCCGAGCGCCGTTCGAAGGTGAAGCGCAAGCATCATATATGGTTTCTAAAGGAGATTGTGATTATGTTTCTTCACAGGATTTTGATTGTTTGTTATACGGCGCTCCGAACGTTGTTAGAAATTTGAGTATTTCTCTTAAACGTAAAAAAATAAATGCTTTGACTTATAAAACAGTAATGCCTGAAGTTTTAACGCTTAAAAAAGTTTTGAGTGATTTAGATTTAACTCGTGATGGATTGATTGCTTTAGCCATGCTTATTGGTACTGATTTTAATATTGGTGGTGTGAAAGGACTTGGTCCTAAAAAAGGTTTAAAATTAATTAAAGATAATGATGAAGATCTTGAAAAAATATTTAGTTCGATTTCGTTTGAAGAACAATTTGGAATTTCTTGGGAAAAAGTTTTTAACACTATAAAGAACATGCCTGTAAGTGATGATTATAAATTAGAATGGAAAGGTGTGGATAGGGACGAGATTTTAAAGATTCTTGTGGATGAACATGAATTTAATCGTGAGCGTGTTGAGAATACGTTGAATGAAATTGAAAAAGAACAAAAGAGTGCTAAACAAACAAGTTTAGGAAAATTTTTCTAGATTTTTAACGTAGTTATCTTACTCATTCCATGTTCATTCATGGAAATACCATATAATTTCTCAGCTTCTGAAATAACTCCATCATTGTGGGATATAACTACATATTGAACTTTTTTAGAATAATCTTTAATCAATTGAGCAAGATTCTCTGCATTCTTTTTATCTAGAGCAGCATCCACTTCATCCAATACATAGAATGACGCAGGTTCATATTCTTGAACTGCAAATAAGAATGCTAACGCAGTCATCGTTTTCTCTCCACCTGAAAGACTTCGAATATCTAAGAATCTTGTTCCTGTTAAACGAACTTTTATTTCAACTCCGCCTGCGAATGGATCTTCTTCGTTCTCTAATTGTAAAGAGGCATCTCCTTTCACCAACAACTTAGAAAAGAATTTTTTAAAGTTATCTTCTAATGAATAGAATGTTTTTAGGAATAAATCTTTTTTCTTGGAATCGATTTGATTGATCATTGCTAAAACTTCAGTTCTTTCTTTTCCTAAAACATCTTTTTTATTTAATAATGAATTGTATTCTTTTTCAACAGTCTCATATATCTCAAGTGCACGCATATTTACAGCACCAATTTCTTCAGCCATTCTTTCAAATTCAGAAAGTTCTCGTTTCATTTTCTCTTCGGATTTATTTTCATATACTTCAATATCAAGATAGTATTTTAATTCTTCTAAGATTCCTGCTAATTCTGCTTTTAATCTTGCTAAATCAAGTGAAACTGAATTTATTTTTTGTTCCAACACTCTAACGTCTGAATTACTGTGTAAAATTCGTGCTTCTAATTTATTTACTGCATCAGTTAATTTTGAACGTTTTCCAAATAATTCTTTAAATTGTTCGTAGAATTTAGCTTGTTTCTTTTCTTTTTCGGTTAATTCTTTTTCGTCTTTAGAAACTTTACTTCTTAAATTCGTTTGTTCTTGTATGAATTGTTGCATTTCTTTATCATGTTGTTTCATGATGTCAAGGATTTTTCTATTTTCTGGTCCAACAATAGTTTCCATTTCAGAAATAGCATGTTTTCGATCAGATTCGAGTTTCATTATTTCTTGTTGAAGTTCTTTTCGTTTATCATCGAATGACTGTAATTCAGCCATTTTTGCTGGATTTCTTAAATCCATAATTTTATCTTTTATTTGTTGTCTCTCAATTTTAATTTTAGCTAATTTTTTGTTTTCTTCAGAAATTTTATCTTGTATGTCATCAACTTCAGATTCTAAATCTTTGAATTTTTTTTGTAATAGTTTTTTCTCATCATTTCCTAACTCAGCTTCATCTGAATCTAAATGTAAGGATTTTTCTGTTTTAATTATTTCTCCTTCTAATTCTGCTTTTAGCGATCTTAACCGAGAAATTAATTCATCGTTATCTGAGGCTTTTTTCTCTAATAAACTCATAACGGAGGATGAATCTGCAATTGTTTGTTCAAGTTTTTTAATGGATTCGTTTATTTCTTCTTGTGTGAATGCGCCAGTTGTTTTTTGTTTTCCTCTATAACCTCCTTGCATCGCACCGCTTAATTCAGTTATGTCTCCATCAAGAGTAACCATTCTAGCTTGACCAACACCTATTTTTCTTGCAACGTCAATATTTTCTACAACCAACGTATTTCCAAAAACATGTTTGAAAACAATTTCAAATTTAGATTTGTATTCCATTAAATCTAAAGCCAATCCTTTAACTCCAGGCGTTTTCATATTTCTTAAGTTTGGATCTATTTGAACATCTCTTAATTTATTTAAAGGTAGAACTGAAATAACTCCTAGTTGTTTTTCTTTTACAAATTTAATACATTTAGCGGCAGTAATATCATCTTCTACAACTATACTACGTATCTTCGAACCTGCTGCGATTTCTAGGGCTAAACCAAATTCTTTTTTAGCAGTACCTAATTCAGCAACAGTTCCATAAATTTTAGGATCTTTATTTCTTAATTCCAGAATACTTTGTATTGCACTTCCTCCTGCAATTTGTTCCATCAACACAGCTTTACGCGCGTTTAATTTTGCGTGTTCTTCTTGTGCAGAAATTAATTTATTTCTTGCATTCGAAAGTTGTAATGCAAATTCAGAAGATTCACTTAAAGCTTTACTTAAATCCATTGCAAGTTTTTTGAATTGTTGTTTCTTTTCTTTTAACATTTCAAGTTCTTGTTTATGTTCTTTTTTAATTTGAGAAACTTTTTCTAATTTATCATCTATGGATTGTAATTGCATTTCAGCTTTATCTTTTTCTCTTAAAATTATTTGTTGTTTTTCTCTTAAATCATTCATAGATAAGGTAATTTTTTCAATGTTTTTATCCATTTCATCTATATTTTCATCTAGTTTAGTTTCTTCTTGTAAATTGTGTTTTTTTCTAAATTCAGATATACGATTTTCAATATTTTTTAAATCTACATTTCTTATCTCGATTTGTTTTGTTAAAGAAACTTTTTCTTTTTCCAAATGGTCTGTTTTGGAAGATAATTCTTTATAACTATTTTTTAAGTCTTCTTGACGTGTTTTAAGTTTTTCAACTTCGTTAATCAAAGTATCTAATCTTTGTTTATCGATTGCAACTGAAACTTTTAAGGCTTCAACTTCTTTATGTATTTTTACTTGTTCTTTTTCGCCTTTTTCTTCTATTTCTTTACTTATGTTGTCAATTTCTTTTTTATTTGTAGATATCTCTTCTCTTAATTTAGAGATTAATTCTTCTACGGATTTTATTTTATCTTTGTTTTTGGAAATATCTTCTTCTATTGCAGAAATTTGAGTATTGTGGATTTTTTCATTGTTAACTAATAATGTTTTTTTGTTACGTTTTTTTCGTTCTTCTAACTCTTTAAATTTTAAGGCTTGGT
>JAQUYS010000044.1 GCA_028691765.1 Candidatus Nanoarchaeia archaeon
GTACTCAAAAGTCTCAAAATCAAAACCATTCTCTAACTTCATTTCCTTCATTTTAACACCTTCAGAGTCTCACTTCTTTTTGTGTTCAAAATAATTTCTAACTTCTAAATTTATTTGAGGTTTTGCTTCTTTCCCAAGTTTAAAATAAACTTTCCTAGCAGTTTCCCCCCAAGAAAAACTGCCTTTTTCATCAACTATTTCTTCAATTTGAAATAAATCTAAATCTTTTCCTTTTTGAAGTTGATAATAAATATTTCTTTGGGAACACTTACCAAATATGGAGATATAATGTTTGTGAAGATTATAAGCAGTATCTTTTCCGATTACAAATAATATTTCTATTAATCGGTCTCTAACCACGCTTTTTACAGGTCTTCCTTGTACCATATGAAAATAAAAAAATTAACACTTTTTGAAATTTGCTGCTGTGTCAATTAAATCTACATGTCCCATGAACATAGTTCTACAACAATATCGTTCTACACCTAATTCATCAAGCACTTGTTTTCGATTTTCTCCTTTGTCTTGAACTCTTCGTTTAAATTCTTCCCAAAGGTGACCTATTGGTTTGCCACAACTTACGCATCTTATTGGAATTATCATTTTTATTGGCCTCTTAATAAAAAATTAAATAAAAATACCGAGCTAACGGTAGGATTTTTGTCTTTTTGAACGAGCATGTCCATGACAATTTGGTTTACTTGATTCTTTTCTTCTAATATCTGCTACAAGTAATTGTCTGTCGTATTCTAAAAAAACTTCTTTTAATTTAGGTTCAACTTCAACTAAACCTCTTGCAATTGCTAATCTAGCTGCTGCAGTTTGACCTGCAATTCCACCACCATTCATTGTTACAGAAATGTCGTATTTATCAATTGATTTTCCAGCAACGATTAATGGTTCTTGTATTTTTAAACGAGCAATTTCAGGTTCGTAAATAGATATATCTATTTTATTTATTTTAATTTTACCTGTTCCTTTTTTTATGCTTGCTCTCGCAATCGCACTTTTTCTTTTTCCACTTTCAACTATTGATTTCATGAATTTCACCTAACTAAATTTCAATGCTTCTTCAACAGTAACATATTTTAGCGTTGTCAGTTTACTTGTAGAACAATCTTTTAGTTCTAAAGGTTTTATATCTTTAAATTCTGTAGGAAGTCCTTTGTAACAAAGTACTCTTTTGTAAGCGTCTGCTCCTTTTGGTTGTTTGTATGGAAGCATTCCTCTCACAACTCTTCGAACATATCTATCAGGTTGTCTTGTAATAAAAGGTCCTTTTGCAGGAGTTCCTCTAAGCATATCTGTATGTATTTTTTCTATAACTTTGGCTCTAGTTCCTGAGATTACTGCTTTTTCAACATTTACGATTCGAACATCTTGACCTAACAAAGCTTGTTTAGCTGCATATGTTGCCATTCGTCCAAGGATTAAATTTGTTGCATCTATAACTATCATCTTATTTACCCCATAATTCTAACTTTTTTTCCTTGAGGATTTTTATTCATCAATTCCTCAATAGTCATTATGCTGCCTTTAGCATCAAGTATTTTTTGCTTTGCAGTTTCAGACAAAGATAATGCAACAACATTTATCTTCTTTGTAAGATCGCCAGTACCTAAAACTTTTCCAGGAACAATTACTGTATCTCCATCTTCTAAGTGTTTTTGTAGCTTGAATATATTCACTTCAGGCCTATTACTTAGAGGTGCTTCTAACACAGTCGCTATTCTTTTCCATAGCGGTACTTTTTTTTCTATTGCGAGTGTTTTCAAATCAACAATTACTCGCTCCAACTGATTGTTTTTTATACCTTTCATGGGATTCTTCCCTCGTTTTTTTATTTGTCCTTTTGGGACACAAATGCAAATTTCTTTGCATCTTCGCCAACAAAGATGTTGACTTGATTGTAATGCGGAAGACGTGGTTCGAACACGCGCAGACACTAAGCCACTTGGCCCTCAACCAAGCCCGTTTGACCACTCCGGCACTTCCGCGTGAAATGGATGGGCTTCCGCTTTATGGATTAAATTTCTTTAACCAATTTTGCAAATGAATCTATTTGTTTGTCAAACATATCTAACGCAGTTTGCACAATTTCTTTTGGAGTGAGTGCTCCAAATGATTCAACTTTAAAAACAAATGAAGTTTTATCAAAAGTTATTGAAACTACTTCTGGATCTATATCTGAACAAGCGTCAAGTAATTGTGGTGAATTAATTAATTCTGCATCAATCTCTCCTTTTTTATTGAATATTTGTGGAGGGAAATGATCTTTTACAGTTTCAAATTTTTTACCTTTACAATTAACTTTTATTGTTGGTTCATGATAATACCAAATTAAACCTGGACTCCATTTAGTATGTTCTTTTCCAATTCCCAATATTGCTACAGCTTCAAATTTTAATTTTTGACCTTCTAACAATTTTGTTAAAACAGTATTAGGATGAACTGGAACTACTTTTGGATCTGATGAAACTAAATCTTTTGCATAAACTGTTCTTGGACCTTCAACATCCATAGTTAGTTTTAATTGGCATTGAGCACAACCAGCTCCTTTACAAGAACATACGCTTTGCATATTATATGAACTTATATCTGTTTTTAAAACAACTAAACCTAAACGATGTGCTAAAATTTCATCATATAATACTGAATCGTTTTTAAAAAATGTGACATCTTCAATTGCCATAGTTGGCGTTTCAGAAATCATCAATCTTCTTAATGTATTTGCGTATGCTGGTGTGACATCTTTAAGAACAAAAGAAATTGAATCTTCTTTTTGTTCAGTTATATTTAGTTTCATTTTTTAAACCTCAATTAAACACGACGTCCTCTACGACCGCCTTTCTTTCTACATCCACCGTGTGGAATTGGTGTGACATCTTCAATAAATCCTATTCTTAATCCCATTCTTGAAAGCGCTCTAACTACTGCTTGAGAACCAGGACCTGGATTCATTGGACCATTATGACCACCAGGAGCTCTAACTTTAATATGTAATCCAGTTAAACCTTTTTCCTTAGCAATTTCAGCAACTTTTTTTGCTGCAGTCATTGCTGCTGTTGGAGAAGATTCTAATCTGTCCGATTTTACAACTTGACCTCCTGAAGCCAAACCAATTGTTTCTGTTCCAGTTATATCTGTAACATGTAATATTGTATTGTTGTATGATGCATAAATGTGTACAACTCCCCATCGGATATTGTCATTTTGTGTTCTTCTTGGTACTGCTGCATTCATTTTTCGTCACCTTTAATTTCTTCAACTTTCAATTCTTCAATGTCTTCTAAATCAGAACCATCATCAACTAAAATATCTTTTATTTTAGCAGGTTTTTTCTTTGTTGAAGTTTTCTTTGATTCTGCTTCAATTTCTTTTTTAGCATCTAAATCTTCTTGAGATAAAACTCTTTCTGGATGATTTATATCATACAATGGAGATTTAGTTGTAAATTCAATTGTAGATTCTTCTTTAACTGAAACCAAATAAGATGGCGAAGTTATTTTTCTACCTTCAATCAAAACATGTTGGTGAACAATAAATTGTCTTGCTTGTTTCACAGTTCTAGCCAACCCTTTCTTACAAACTAATGTTTGTAATCTACGATTCATAATATCATTAAGAGTTAAACCTAGAATACTGTCAAAATTAACTTCTCCATTTATTAAACCTAAATCTTTAACTCGTCTAAATAAATGTTCAGTTTCAATTTGAGCTTGTTTTGTTCTTAAGATAATTAAATTTTTAGCTTGTGTTTTGAAATTTTTCAAAAGTGTTTCCATTTTCCAAATTTCTTTTTTATTAGCTGTACCAAACTCTAATCGAATTAATTTCTCAGATTCAATTTTAGCTTTAATCCATGGATGTCTTGGAGGATTATATTTTTTTCGAATTTTTTTTGGATCTCCCATCTTTAATCACCTATTTTCTCACAGCAGTTTTTTTCTTAGCTACTGCTCCTTTTCCTTTGTTTGGACGGAAGTTCGATTGTGTTCTTTGTCCCCTTACTGGTAGTTTCCACTGGTGTCTTAAACCTTTATATGATTTAATCATTTTTTGTCTTTTTATATCAGAATCTTTCATCCAATCTAAATCAGCCAAATATAGATGTACATCTTCTCCAGTTTCATAATCTTTTTGTCGATTCAAGAAATATGTTGGGATACCTGCTTTAATTGGATCTTTTAAAACTTTTTCAAGTTGTTCAACATCCTTATCAGATATTTCTCCAGTCTTTACGCTTTCATTCACTTTAGCAAGTTTACAAACTGCTAATGCAAACATTTCACCAACACCTTTTATTTTTTGTAATCCAAGGTATAAAGGTTTTTCCCCTTTTAAGTCGGTGTTCATTACTCTTACAATGTGTCTAAATTCAGTCATATATATCACATATTTGTTTTTTCGCCAAAATTCTATGTAAAAATTCTAGCAACCGCAAGTTTAAACGCAGAAAGAAATACTTTTCATCCTAAACGCGTTAACTCGGATTTATATTATGGAGAATAATGGTTTATTTATAAAGGTTACTAATGGGGCAGGGCCTGGGATTTGAACCCAAACTAGAAGATCCACAGTCTTCTGTGCTAACCAGATTACACTAACCCCACCATAGGTCTTTAAATGTAACTATTCTTTGAGAAAGGGCTTTTATTTTTAAAGGTTTTGAGAATTTAGTTCGAAAAACCTATGAACGCTAGTGAATATGGTTACGAGAGTAACCTATGAATGTAATGAGTATGGTTAAGAGTGAAATGAGTAACCTATGAACGCTAGTGAATGTGGTTTTGAAGAAACTAGCAATCACATTTATATATTAAAAATATATTCAAAAGATAATGGAAATCAAAAACATCGAGTCTAAATGGCAAAAAAAATGGGAAGAAAGCAAACTATTCGAAGTTGAAAAGAATGAAAAACCTAAATTTTATGTTTTAGAAATGTTTCCTTATCCTTCTGGTTCAGGCCTTCACGTTGGTCACGCATTTAATTATACCATTGGTGACACTATTGCTAGGTTTAAATTAATGAATGGTTTTAATGTTTTACATCCTATGGGATATGATTCGTTTGGTTTGCCTGCTGAAAATGCTGCGATAAAGGAAGGAACTCATCCAGATAAATACACTCAAAAATCAATAAAAAATTTTATCCTACAACAAAAAAGATTGGGTTTAACGTTTGATTGGAGTCGAATGGTAATTACTAGCACTCCTGAATTTTACAAATGGGATCAATGGATTTTTTGTGAGATGTACAAAAAAGGTTTGGCGTACAGAAAAAAATCTCCTATTAATTGGTGTCCTAAATGTAATACTGTTTTGGCCAATGAACAAGTTCAAAATGGAAAATGTTGGAGACATGAAGATACTTCTGTTGAAATTAAACATTTAACTCAATGGTATTTTAAAACAACTCAGTATGCTGAAGAACTTAATAATCAAGAAAAAATTCAAGAATGGCCTGAATTGGTTAAGAAATTACAAAAGAATTGGATTGGAAAAAGTTATGGTAGTGAAGTTGTATTTAAAATTAATGATGAAGATTGGAAAGTTTTCACAACTCGTCCTGATACTTTAATGGGAGTTACATTTTTAGTCATTTCTGCTCAACATACTCGATTAATGGATTTAGTTACAAAAGAAAATAAAGATAAAGTTGAAAAGTTCGTTCAAAAATTAACTTCTGTTTCTGAAGAAGAAATTGACCAATTAGAAAAAGAAGGAATATTTACTGGAAGCTATGCTGTGCATCCGATAACTGGTGAACAGGTTCCTGTATTTGCAGGTAATTTTGTTTTAGCTGATTATGGTTGCGGTATGGTTATGGCCGTTCCTGCTCATGATCAAAGAGATTTTGAATTTGCAAAAAAATATAACATTCCAATGAAAGTTGTAATTACTGCAAACGGAAAGCAGAATATTGAAGAGCCGAAAATGGCTTATACTGATGCTGGAGTTTTAGTTAATTCTGGAAAGTTTGATGGTTTAGATAATATCAAAGCTAAAGAAGAAATCACAAAAGAACTTGAAAAAATAAACAAAGGAAATAAAACTGTAAATTTCAAATTAAGGGATTGGTTAATTTCTCGTCAAAGATATTGGGGAACACCTATTCCAATTATTTATTGTGAAAGATGTGGAGAAGTTCTTGATGAAAATCTTCCAATTACTTTACCTATGGATGTTAAATTTGGAGAAGGTAATCCTTTAACAACTTCAGAAAGTTTTGTTAATGTTAAATGTCCTAAATGTAATTCCGATGCAAAACGAGAAACCGATACTATGGATACTTTTGTAAATTCTTCATGGTATAATTTAAGATACGCTGATGCAAATAATTCAAATGAAATTTTTGACAAAGACAAAGTAAATTATTGGAATCCTATTGATTTGTACATTGGTGGTAAAGAACATGCATGCATGCATTTAATTTATGTAAGATTTTACACTAAATTTTTAAGAGATTTAGGTTTGTTAAACTTTGATGAGCCTGCAATTAAAATGTTTAATCAAGGCATGATTCAAGGTGCTGACGGAAACAAAATGTCTAAATCCAAAGGCAATACTGTGGACGTTACTGAAATTATAGATAGATGCGGTTCAGACGCATTAAGAATGTATTTAGTTTCTGTTGCTGGGCCTGAATCTGATTTTAATTGGAACGATCGAGGTTTAGATTCTATTGCAAAATTCTTGAATAAAGTACAAGATTATTTTGAAAAAGTAAAAGTTGGAAATTCACAAGCTAAAAAAGATCACAAAGTTCATTCGACGTTAAAAGATGTTACAGTTTTAATTGAAAAAATGAGATTTAATTTAGCAATAATTAAATTAAGAGAATTGTTTGATTACTTTGGTGAAGAAGAAAGTAAAGAAAATTTAGAAATATTTGTAAAAATGTTAAGTCCTTTCTGCCCACACTTAGCTGAAGAATTTTGGGAGAAATTAGGAAACAAGGAGTTTGTTTCAAATGCTTCTTGGCCTAAAGTTATTGAATCTAAAATAAATTCTGAATTTGATTTCGAAGATAAATATGTTGCTTCAATTAAATCAGATATTGAATCCGTGAAAAATCTAGTTAAGATTGAAAAGATAACTTCTTTGAAATTGATTATTGCACATAAATGGAAATATGATTTATACTCTATGTTAAAGGAAAGTTTAGCTGAAGTTTCAAATCCTGCTGAAATCATTCCTAGAATTATGAATTCAGAATTAAAACAATATGGCCAAGAAATTATGAAGATAGTTCCTAAAATTGTGAAAACTAAAACTGTGCCTGATTTTGTTTCTCGAGATAAAGAAGAAAACATTCTAAAACAATTGAATTTAGATTGTAAAGTTGAAATCATATTTGCTGAAGACTCTCAAGAAGCAAAAGCAAAGAATGCAATGCCAGGAAAACCATCAATATTAATTAAATGATTTTATTTTTTTATTTAAAATAATTGATTTGGGTTCAAATCCCAGTT
>JAQUYS010000045.1 GCA_028691765.1 Candidatus Nanoarchaeia archaeon
AAAGTTAGAAATGATTTAACAAATATTTCTTTTAAGTTATTTTTGAAAGTTTTAATGTAAGGCAATAATATACTTATTCCTATTGTAACTGCGATTAACGCGAATAGAAATCTTGTAAGTAGAGCCAACGCAATAAAAAATCCACACCAATAATATTTTTTATGAAACAGAAAATACAACGCAATTAATGTGAGTGCAGTTGCAGGAATGTTTGTTAATGATAAGTTTCCAAATGTAAAAAAAACTGGTAAAAATGCAACAATTGTTGCAGCAATTATTCCTGCATTTTTATACATTCTTTCGCCTAAATAATATGTTAAATAAATTATAGTCATACTACAAAATAATTGAAAGAATTTTCCAAACAAAACTAAGGGGAATCCTAAAAACCAACCGAATCCCAAAACAAAAGGGAGAAAAAATGGTCTGAAATTTTCCCAAAAACCTAAAGCCCCATTAGAAAATATGAATTAAGCCATTCCGATGTAAATAGTTTCATCCCACCAAAGTACATTTGGTTTAAACAAATAAATCAATCTTAATATTAATGCCAGAGAAAAAATAATATATAAAAAATATTTTAGATGTTCTTTTTTTTGAACGTTATGCTTCATTTTTATTCCTCGCAAACTCCAGTTACAGTTTCACAAAGTAGGTCTTCTAAATTTTCTTTTGAAACTATTTCAGTATAAACTTCGTCCCCAACAACAATTGTTGGATAAGTTGAAACATTATATGACGTTGTTAAAAATTCAATTGTTGGTTCAATTGGCAACAAAACAACATTTATAGGAAAAATCAAAACAGATTCACCATATTTTTGTTTTAAATAAGTTAATATTGTTCCTTGAACAACACAATCAGAACAATCATTTAAGGAGTAAAAATATAATATGTTTAATTTATTTATATCACATATTTTTTTAGCTTGTTTAACGATTGCCCAATATCTTATGTTATCTAAAACATATTTTCTTTGTATATTTACAAAGGAAGTTTTTTGGCTATTTGAAACTTCTTTATATGTTTCAACATCTTCCAAAGATTGACTTAAATCCTTCATGGCTACACTTATAGCTGTATTAAATGCCAAACATCCTTGTGTAGGGTCGAGTGTATCCAATAAATTAAATTGTAATTGAAGGCTTCTGTAATTTAAATCGTATTCTTGATATGCTGTTTCTAAGGATTGTATTCTTCCATAATCAAACACCATGCCTAATAAAAGACCTGTGGTGAATAATAATATTGTTATTATTCCTGCAACAAAATATCTTTTTTTTGAAATTTCTCTATGTACTTTCATTTAAAATCACCATTTTTGTTTTTTACCAACAATTAATTCTAACATAACTAAAACCATAATATATGCAACTATTATAAAATATACTAAAAAGAAGGGGATTAAATAAATCCAATGAGGTCTTAAATCATCTTTATTTATTTTAGAAGATAAATAAAGGAAGGTAAGCATCAAAATGAAACTAAAAACTAAAATAAATGTAAATAAGATATTTGTGGACAATATATTAAACTCTAAGTGAAACGTTTTGAAAAAAGGTATCAAATCAAAACCGATTAAAGACGATTGATGTATTTGTTTTAATATTGGTACAAGAGTATAATTTGCGAACCCAATTAAAGCAATTATGCTAAGAACATATGCTAAAATATTTACAATTGGTAATTGAAAAAATCCAAAATCCCCATATGCTTTTTTAAACATTAAATGTTTATATTTAAAAATATTTATGAGTGTTCCTTTATACCATCTATTTCTTTGAGCTCTAAATGCTTTAAATTTTTCAGGACCTTTTGTATGAACTACTGCATAAGGTACTTGCATTATTTTGTATTGATGTTGTTGTGCTCTGTATGCAATTTCTTGATCTTCAACCAAATTGTGTTCATCAAACCCTCCAAGATCTTTAATTATTTGGGTTTTATATGTTGAAAAGGGTCCTGGAGCAATATAATTTGTATCTATGTAATTCATTAATTTAGTTAGAAACATTCCCAAAATATATTCGATTCTTTGTAATTTTTGTAATGCTGATTTAGGTTTATCTATTTTCATTATGGGTGTTGTTATTGCAATATTTGAATATTTTAAATGCCAATGAGCCATGTATTTTAGCGTTTGTGGTTCAACAAATGAATCTGCATCTAAACAAGCAAATAACTCTCCTTTTAAAATAGAAAGTCCCTTATTTAATGCTGCACCTTTACCTGCATTTGGTTGTTCTATTAATTTTATATCATTTGAGGAATTAGATGAAATAAATTCTTTTACTATTTGAGAAGTTTTATCTTTTGATCCATCATTTATTACGATGATTTCTAATTTATCTTTAGGCCAATCTAATTCTATTAAGGATTGGAGCGTTCTTTGTATGGTTTTTTCTTCATTATATGCAGGTACGAGTATGGAAACTAAAGGATAGCTAGTTAAATTTAATTTTTCGGAATATTCTTCTTTGATAACGTCCCATTTATCAAAAAATAATAAGAACCAATAAACTAACAAATATATTGCCAAAAAATATGAACCTAACACAATCCATTCAATTGGAGACATTTAAAACCTCAAATTACATTTATTTATTTTATTTATATAATTTAGGATTTTATTGTTCTTTAAATGTCCATCTATCATTTACAAAGTAATTTATAAATAAAGCCGCGAAAATACCAATTAAATTGGAATATACGTACCAAAGACCTAAATACTGTGTTAATAAAAACAAAGTTGTAAAATTAACAGTTAAAGAAATTAATGAAACTAAATTGAATTTAAATAAACGCGATAAAAACGTTGTTTTTAATTTTCTGTGACTCCAAGTCCAAAAGTTATTTAATAAAAAATTGGTAATTATCGATATTTCTATAGCGATTATTGATGAGTATAAATAATGAATGCCTAAAAATTCAGTTAAACCGTACAAGATGCCTGTGTTTACAAAAACCCCGCTTAAACCAACAATCGAGAAAGGAATGAAATGCTTATGTGTCTTGTATGCCTGATTCAAAAGCATTAACAAATAATCAAATATAACCTTGCTACTTAATTTACTTTGTCCTGCTTTACGAGTTTTGAAATGATAAGGCACTTCTTCAATTTTAAATTTATTTGATTGAAATAATATATCTAATAAGATTTTATATCCTCGTCCATCAAGTTTAGAAGCATATTTTTGGAAAACTGTTTTTTTTATTCCGAAAAATCCCGACATAGGATCGGTAATTTTATTTGATAGGAATGGTTTAGATAACATTGCTGCAAAACGACTTACAAAAATTCTGTATTTAGACCATCCTTCAACTGATCCTCCTTTTTTATAACGTGTTCCTATGACTAAATCATTTAGTTTTAATTTTGAAAGCATTTCATCAAACTTGGTTTCATCGTGTTGTCCATCTGCATCTGTCACAAACAAATACTCTCCTTCGGCTTGAAGAAATCCATCTATGATTGCTGAACTAAGTCCTCTTTTATTCATTCTTCTAATGTATTTTATAGTCGAGTCTTTTTTACTTAAATTTTGAACAATTTTCCAAGTTTTATCTGGGGAATTATCATCTACGACAATTATCTCGTAGTTTTCAGAAGATTTTATTGCTTTTTTAATATTGTTGATTGTAGTTTTTATAGAGTCTTTTTCGTTATATGTTGGTAAAATTATTGAAAACATGATGTTTCACTTCTTTAATCATATATAAAGGTTTAGTCTGCATCAAAATAATATATTTTTATTCCATTTTTAGAATAAATTTCTTTAAAATTATCACTGTATTTAATCACGAATAATAAATCTTCTCTATCATTTGCCCAGATTGAACCTGAAGTCATTTGAGAATCAATTAAAATAAACTTTATATTTTCTTGAATTAAAAGTTCAGCTATTTTTGAATATTGTCTTGAGTAAAAAATTGTTTCAGGCAAATATTTCTTTTCATCGGTTATAACATAGGGTTCGACGCCAGAATAGTATTCTATGAATGAGTTATATTCGGGATTGGTTAAAAGAGTTCCCTCTTTCAAGTTCGAATGTATGAAATTCAAATATTTAAGAGCATCAACATGATTTTTAGTAGGAGTTTGAGTAATAGTGTCTTGTATTGCTGTAGATAGAGAGAAAAATAATATACAACATATCAACAAAATAGCACCATATTTTAAGATATCTGCTGACCATTTTTTATTTATTAATTCAGATATACTTTTAGATGCGAAAAAAATAAATACAAAAATCATGATGCACCTTAGTTGGGTATTAAAAAAAGACAATATAAAATAAAATATAATGAAAGAATTTGAAACTGAAGAAGTTTTCGAGAATTCAGAATATAAATAAGTTATTCCGAAAATCAACAACAAAATAGTGTATCCAAATTTTCCTCCAAAAAATGCAAAAATTTCGTTTGTTTGTGGCAAACTAAACCAAACATATTCTAATGGCAATTTTAGAAAAAATAAAATTAAATAAGATAAGGCAATTGTTGCAGAAGATATGACTACAAATGATTTATCTTTAAATGCAAAATAAATAAATGCGGGTAAAACTAATATCGTCAATATTGGAAAGAATAATGATAGAATAAAAACATAAACATAAAATAAAAAGTTCTGTTTAGGATAATTCTCCACGATTAATAAGGATAAAATTAAAAGCAATGATAAAGATGATAAAGCAATATGGGATAAAATGAATGCTGGCAAGGTTAAAAATAAAATTAAAGAAGTATAATATTCTAAATCTGTATTCAAATATTTTTTAGCAATTTTTGAAAAAAAGATTATTGAAAAGACGCCTAAAATTAAAGGCATTAGATAAATTGTTTGAGGAAGGATATTAACAACGTAATTATAAACCAAGTTAATTAAAGTTTGATTGGAAGTTGTTTGAACTAAATATTGATAATGTTCTCCGGCAATCCAAAAAGGATTTCCTAAAATGGTTCTAAATACGCCTATTAAAACACCTATTAAAAGAAAGAATAAAATGGAGATGAATAGAATTCCGTTTTTAGACTTATTTAACATATTAATTCGAAAACCTCCGTTGTGTTTGTCGAAAATATTTTTTTGAAACAAGAATCTTCACGTATTAAAAAATTTACATTTTGATATTTATCAAAAATCAATTTTGAAAAATAAATATATTTTATATCATAATATTTCATTTGTTCAACAACTTGGACTTTGGATTTAGATAAAAAAATTGACTTCGCATCAGCAAATTTTTGATCGGCATTTTTCATTTGAAAAAAGTTTTCATCATAAAAATTCTTTCTATTCGAAGCATAAGAGATAAAATGACCTTCTACAACATCTCCTAAAATAGTTACATCATCAGGAGTATTTTCTTGTATAAATTTCATTGTGTTTAATTCATCTAAATTTGGTGAAGAAGCGGTTAATACATCAGTAGATAATATTATGGGTAAGAAATTAAGAAGAACAAAAACTAAAATCAAAAAAAGAACAACTTTTTTTAATTTAGAAAATAATGTTAAATCCAAATATTCTAAAATCGAAGCCAACCCATTCGCACTCAATAAAATTAAACAAATCAATAATAAAAATATTCCTTCATTTAATGGTAAAATCCCTAATGCTAAAAGCATTACAAAAACAAATGTGAATGAAGAAATAAGAATTAACAAACGTTTTCTTTTAACAAAAATTGTTTGATACATTCCAATTAAACCCAATACTAACGGTACGAAACCGATAAAAAATAATGCGGATAAAATAGTTAATTTTTGATAAGATAAACTAATTAATTCTTGAGGTATGTTTTGCCAAATAACTGAAGGTCCAGATCGGATTAAAGCCATTTTATATATTATTAAATGATACCATATGGAGAATAATGACGAAAAAATAAAAACATCTATAGTCGATTTTCTTATAGGTAATGAATTAAATTTTAACAACAAGAAATATACTATGAATCCCAAAACAACAATTATGGAGTAAGGAGTTATTATCGTTGCCAATATGAAAAATAACATAAATGCTTTTAGATTAGATTTATTTTCTAAATTTATGAACTCCCAAATCAGTAATAAAAACAATACACTAAAAACAGTTATTGAAGAAAATGAATTTAATGAAAATAAAAATATTGTTTGCATCATTCCTGCAATAAATGTTATAATTAAAGAGATGGTTTGGTTATTAAATAATTTTTGTGTGATTTTATATATCAAATAAATTAGATAAGCTCCAAAAAGAATTCCAATATATTTGAAAAAAATTAAAGCGGGAATAATAAATGTAAATAAAGAAACAATCATATAGAAAGGAATGTTTGTGATAGACAATCTTCCTTGATAACTTAAATCATCTGAAACCATAGGTAAAAAATTTTCATGAAAATACTCTGCATATCTCATACCGTAATAAGAATCATATGAAATTGAAGGCGTTTGTAACACTAAATATATTTTAAATATTATTGTTAATAATATAAATGCAAATAATATTTTGTTTGCCAATTTATCATTCATAGTTATAGGTATTTGTAGTGGTTTTTATATCTTACTACTAGAAATTGTATAAATTAAAAAAAATTAAAAAAAATTAACGTTTCTTTGATTTTTTACTAGTTTTTTTCTTAACTGGTTTCTTAACTGGTTTTTTTCTTGCGCTAGTTGTTTTCATACCTAGTTTTCTTTCAATTGCTTCTTCTTCTTTCTCAATTCTTAATTCTTCTCTAAGAATGTTTTGAATCAAAGCTTCAATATTCAGATCCATTCTAGCTATTCTTCTTTCGAGTAAAATTAGAACTCTCAAACTGTATACAATAGCTGCAAGTGTACCAATAATGATACCCAAAATAACTGTATCGACTGCCATAAATTTCACACCTCTATTTTAAATTTAAAGTAATTATTTAAAAATACCTTTTAAATAGTATTTAAACTTATCGAAAATTGACCCTCAAACATAGCGAAAAATAACGAAAACTATTTAAATAAATAGTGTGACATTAAATCATAACGATTATAGGGTGATTATGATATGTTAAAAATGAAAAGAATTAGTGAAATTTATGATATGCGTGTTTTCACAGACTCCGGAGACTATTTTGGGGATGTAGAAGAAACAATATTGACCAATACAAAAATTTTCGGTTGGAAAGTTAGAGCAACAAAAAATTCATTTTTGAATAAGGTTTTAGGAAGTGCAAAGGGAGTTATTGTTCCTCATCAATTAGTTAAATCTATTGGAGACATTATAATAATTTCAAAAACAGCAATTCCATCTTACAAAGGCGAAGAAGAGTAAATTTTTATTTTCTTTTATTAGTTTAATAATTCTTCAATTTGAATGCCTTT
>JAQUYS010000006.1 GCA_028691765.1 Candidatus Nanoarchaeia archaeon
CTTCACTTGCAACCCTTTGAATACAACTTTCCACATACCTATTTATAGAACGGGATTGAATAAACTCTCCCAGAGTTGTAGAAGCTTGATTTTGCAACTGTTTTTCATAAGCAGTTCTTGCTGAAGAGATAATTAAAGCAGTACTAAATAATAGAATCACACCTAAAATAACAAAAACAGTAACTTGTGCTTTACTCTGCATGCTACAAATATAGAGTAAATCCTATTTAAAAATAACTATTTAACGAATTACAAAAGAGGCATATGAAACGCAGTTTTTGTAATCTCCGTTAACATCTCCAGACAAATAATTTTGTTCTAGGGAAATCTTTTTAGGATTTAACAAAGTAAAATAAAGCTTCATTGCAAAATAACCCGACACCGGAACCATAGATTTATCCACCGCTTCAAAGAAATTATTTTCTTTATGGGATTTTATTGCATCAATCAAAGATTTGTCTATTTTGGCAATGTTTTGCGTAATTTCTTCTGTGAAAGGCACAAAATGGAAATTTCGACCGTACGAAGTTAAATTCGTTACAAAAATAAACAAAACTTGTTTGTTTTGTTCTAAAAGAACTTCTTTAATATCTGCAGATAATTCTTTGTAATCAACATCATCACCAATAAGTAAAGGAACGATTTTTATTTTTTCTAAACGATTTTTATTTAAATGTTGTAAAAAGGGTAATTGAACTTCAATAACCGATTCTTCTTTATGTATTTGTTCATCAACTTTAATATGTCCTTTAGAGACTAAATCTCTAACGAACTGTTGATCAACTCGAATTTCACCGTGAGGCATTTGAAACGTTTCTAAAGTAGTTCCTGATTTCAAAGATTTTTGTGGTTGTGCTATAATAATATATGTTGTAATACCATCTCCTTGTTCAGCAAGATCTTTGTATGCCCAAGAAGCACATGGACCTGCCAAATCAATAGGTGCATGAGGTACGATTATTGCTTTCACAGGAAGGTTCGCTTCAGGTGTAGCTAACTTTTCCATTTTAACTGGAATTGTGCCTGGACCACGTTCATTTTCATAAGATTCTGTTATTTGTTTGTCTAAAGTAAGCACTCCGTTTGAGTAATGTGTTTTATTTGCAATAGGTTCTCTCATTTTTAATCACTCTAGAATTAGTTGTTTTGTGTTAATAAATGTTTTTAATTTGAAAAGTGGAAATAATTTAATTTTCTTCTTTAATGTTAGACTCAGAAATACTTAATAATTTAACGATTATTGCATTGATTTGAACTTCATTATTTTTTAAATAATTTTCATCCATAAATTTACCCCTGTAATTAACATCATTTCTAAAAATTCTTAATTGATTGATTTTATTCGCTTCAAAATTCAGATTAGGATAAAATTCTTCTAAGAAAGCAATTAAACAAATGTGATTTAAACAGTTTAGACCTTTTTGATAAATTAAAGATAAAAGTAGTTCTTTTATTACTTCGTAATATCCTTCCACTTTCAAGAAATCGGGCGCTTGAGTATTTTTCCAGAAAGCAAATCTCAATTTAGATATGTTTAATAGGCTTTGCGATCTTTCTAAATCTTTGCCTTGTTCAACAACTATTTTTTGATGGATACAATCTTCCCAAGATAATCTATTCAATTAAAACACCTTAATGTAACCATATAAAATGATCCCATTAATAATGTTATTGGCCAATTCTCCGGAAAGTTTCCGGATGTTTGGTTCAAAAAGTAAATTTATTTTATGATTTAACTTTTTTTCAAAAGAAGCTAAATTAATTTCTTTATTTGATGATTGAACAAAGATGTCTATGTCGCTATTTTCAGTATAATTACCTTTAGCACAAGAACCAAATAAAATTATGCAATCAGGGTTACATGTTGAAATTAATTGTTGTAATAGGTTTGAATCTAAAATTTGTTTTTGAATATGTTGTTTTTTTTCAAACATATATTTGTTTGAGGATGTGTTCGCACAATAGACTGGATACAGTGTTGTTATTTTTGTTTTGATAAGATTTTCTTTTTTTAAAATGTTTAAATATTTTAAGATAGTTACGTGATTTATATTTAGCTTTCTAGAAAGACCTCTTGCGGAAAAATCTTCTTGAGGATAGTTCAAAAATTGTTCTAAAATTATTTGTTTCATTGTTAATTTATTTTACCAGTTGGTTATAAAAATTAACACCAGTTAATAAATGTTTTTAATTTTGAGAAACACAAAATTAATTAAATATAAATATAGACCACAACACATTATCACTACTACTTTGACGTTGAATTTGTCTGAAATAACGAGTGTATTTGGATGTATCTGTTTCACGATATAAATAAATTTTATCATCACCTATTGAAAATTCAATAGTGTATTCAGATTTACAATCAAAATCCCATTTATCTGTGTAACCATCTCCATCGTTATCTATATTATCGGAACAATTTGTTTCATATTCATCATAATTCACAGTGCCACCACAACCATCTTCGCTCATACAAGGATCAATATATCCTCCCTCGCCACGACGATCATCAATACTATGAACTAGAAAGGAAAATAAGCTAATCAAGATCACCACATAAACAATCAAATATTTAACTTTCATCATTTTCACCCTTCACAATCAGGATCTTCATTTTCACAATTAATATTGAAAAAATCCTCTAGACAAATACCATCTTCATCAACACAATATAAAACAATATCTTTAAATGAACCATTAGTTAAAGTTGCATTTTTAAAATAAATGTATTTAGAGTCAACATCATAGCAATAACCTTCTTGACATGAGCTTTCACCAATAATACAATCAACATTATCTTCACAAGTAATTCTAGGAATACACGTAGTATAATTTAATACTCCTGATGTGCACGAAATATTTCCAGCCACATATCTTGAATAAATGTTACAATTATAATTTGCTTCGGGAATTAAAGAACCATTCTCACAAGTATCGCATTCTTCGCCTAAATCAATTTGACAATTTCCTGATAAACTTGTTGCGCTCCAACCTAAATCAACATCAGGATTAACCATTAAACCAGATGTCAATCTCTTCCAATCGAAGTTATTTTGATAACTATATTTTTTCAGATTATTTTCTTTTAGAACTAAAGAAATTAATTGAGTTCCATCTGAACCATATGCGTAATCCATTGCATAGTCATTATTGTTGTAATAATTTTCTGCGAGTTTTTGAACTTGAGTTCCAAATCCTTGATATTCCACAGAGACAAAATACATGTCAGGTTTAATTATTGACTCAGATGAGAAATCTTCTCGAGTTTCCATTAAAGCTTTAATGTGTTTTTCATGAGTTGCATTACTGAACTTAGCTAAATACACTTTATCAAATTGAACAAAATCTTCCTGGAATGTTGGCATATATGCAGCGTAATCTAAAATACCATCACCTGCAGAATCTCCACCACCAAACCAATCTGTGAATAAACCTAAGAATGAATCCCATAATTCTCTAATGAATTCTCCAAAGCCTCGTGTAGACATTAAATCTTGCAAGTTCGTACCTGAAGGTAAACCTAATTCTTCTGTATCCACTATAAATATAATGTTTAATGAAGGATTGTAAGCAAATCTGTAACTAGTTTCGTCATGACTACAAGTTTGGAAGAATTTTGTTGGATTTATTGAAAATGCGCTTATTTTTTCATCACTTAAATTATAATCGCATGCAGTTTTTAGAGAGTCTCTTTGTTCTCCTGTAAATTCTTTTGAATATTCTAAATCAGGAATTAATTTTTCCATGAAATATTCTGCATCTGTTTTTGTTGAATCTTTATTTCCTTCAGCGTTGAAATTCAGACCTGTGACTGTGTAAATCTCGTCATCTACTTTTAATCTTAAAACACACATTGAATTAATAATTGTATTCACATCTGAGTCTGATTTGAATGTTGCTATGTCTCCAGTTTCATCACACATTATTTCAAAATCGTATTGAATTTCATCATCTTTACTAAAAGTCAAATCATACATTTTAGCTAAAAGTATTTTAGAAACTTCAACTTTATTTTTATTAATCCAGTTTTGTTCAAAACAAATGTAATCTCCAATAACATCGAACTCGTCTTTAGATGTTGTTACTAAGGGTTGTGTTCCTGGTTGCCCATCATATGAAATTTTGTAAGTATATGTTGCAGGACTTAATTGACAACCATAAAATTCACCATTGTAAAAAATTATGTTATTTAGAGACTCATTGTTAAATGAATATGAAACTGGTTTTCCACTTGGAATAGGAACTCCATGGAAACATCCTTGTTTGATGTCTGCATAATATTCTCCACCTGCTTGATTTCCTAGTTTGAATTGTGTTACAGTATCGTCACCACAACATTTTCTTCCAGTCCAATCGAAAGCAGCTTGAGCTTCACACGCATACCAATATTTACCATAACCTTCAACATTTCCAACGTCGTTAAATTTAGAATTATTAGAGAAACTTTCACTTCCAGAAGGACCATCTAAATCAGTTACCCAAGAACCGAAATTTCCAGTACAATAATAATTTGGAGAATTATCTCCCCCACTTAATACGAATGCATCAAATAAAGCTTTGTATTCAACATCATTATCTGAACCTTCAGGAGTTATAGTTTTTATTTTTAAAGCATCCACATTTGTTTTGTCAAACCCACTACATGCATTCAATAAATCTAAATTGATTACTGCATGATGCCATCTTAATGAAGACGTTCCTGTAACAAGTTTATTTTGTAAAGAGATTTTACAAATGTTAGAAGGTTCACTCATATCTGAAAATTCTAAATAGATGTTTGGTTCATTTATTGCTAAAGCCACATCAAATTCTAAATATTGGAATGAACTTATATCTTTTTGCGGCCGCATACTTGAAGAAAATGTAACTATTGAAGTTCCATCGTCAGATACTTCTGCTTTAGAAATGTAATCTAAAAGAAATTCATTATCCGTAGTTTCATCTTTTTTAAATTTATCATAATTTTCGATTGTGTGCACAGCTCCACCTAAACCATAATAATAATAATCATCGGGTGAAATGTGGTTTGAATAATAATTATTGCAAGGTGCAAAATCACTACAGCACTCACTAATTAATCTTAAATCATTGTGTTTGTAACAAACAAAAGATTCGGGTTTGCTTAAAGAAATTAAATCACCAATATCCATCCAATCAAGGCCCCAGTCTCCACCTACACAACAATGACCAAATTCATTTGAATAGTCGATTCCACCTACACAATTAGAAACAGGAACATTTTGATAATCAACTGCTGAAATCCAAGAACCACCAATTAAATAACACGTATTTTCAGACAAATCTTGATTTGAAATATATCCACAAATATCATCCCCATACTCATTCAATTCATCTTCTTCAACCATACAACACATGGAATTTTTAGTTGTTGATAAAACAGAACCAAAATTACAATATGTTGCAAAATCTGTTTTGTCTGAACACTCCGTACCATTATATGTGATGCCATCAATATTCAAATGTATATCATTACAATTCTGGGGTAAAACTGCATTATTTATATCTAAACAATCATTAGTTGTTAAACCCTGACCAGTACAATTTTTCTTTAGCAATAAACTTAATTCAGACCCAAATGAAGGATCATCTATATCTGGACAATATAACGATATGAATGGAAATTTTTCACAAAATTGAGTTAAAGCTAAATCTTGATATTCATCTAAATCTTCTTCGATTGCAGATAAATAGCAAGATGGACCACAAACAGCTATAAAATCCTCAAAAGAAGGATTGCTGAAACTTAACGGAATGATAGCACCATTAGCTAACTCTGCTTTAGGTTCACAAACATTTTCTTCATCAGATTGTAAACACTCATAATCTCCCGTAATATTATTAAACGTAAAATTAATACATGTTTTCCAATTAGTAGCTTCATTAAACGCAACAGCATTAAGAAATTCCACACAAGTATATCCTTCATTCGATTGTGGAAGAGAAAATGTTTCTCCTTCAGAGATTGGTTTTGCATTTGTTTTTCCCTGTAAAATTGGTCTTGGATCTTGAGTATTGTTTGCTGCACAATAATACCATTCAGCACCATTAGAAATAAAATCAATACCGTTTGAATTGTGAATTTTATATGCATTTTCATAATTCGCGGCATCCCACCAATGAAAAGAATTTAAATCTGAAAAAAACATAATTTCTTGATTAAAATAATCTTTATTACAGAAATATCTTCCACCTTGAGAAATATAACCTAAATCATTTTCAAAATCTTCAATCCCTTGCCATTCACAAAAACCATTACACGTTTCTGTTGTTCTATATGCACATTCAGAATAAGTAGGCATATCTATACAATTAAATGAATCAGGTTTACAACCTAAATATTCTGCTTGTCTTAAATCTGTAACTTCACTACACGTACCTTCACGAGGTAAAGGAAATTCAATTTTTCTAAACGGTTCTCTTGCTTCATCATAACAAGTTTCTAAAGAATCCCACAAAAAACTTGGTTTAATATAAAATCTGTGAATAACATTTATACACGCATATTTAAAAACATCACCAAGCCAATCATAATTTTCCTTAAACTCCGCATTCAAAATCGAATTGCAAAATGATTGAGCGTCAGCTTTAGTTAAATGAGAAAGATTTAAAACATTTTTTTGAACATATCTGGAGTTAGTTTGATCCACAGCACAAAAATTTTTAAAATAAGGAATTTCATCTATGGCTGAATGATAAGGATATTGGTAAGATCGCGCATTAAATTTTATATCATTACATGCATACGCCACAGAATCATCACATACTTTTGAAGAATAGCAATGTTCTAAATCAGTTGGATTTAAATTACAATAATAATTTGAAGGAGTTCCTGAAAAACTAACGTCATTTGGAGTACATCCTAAGTCCATACATTGGTATATGTTTGTTTGATCTTCACAAGTAATTGAATTATTAAAAACACAAATTCCTGTGTGATCATCATCACCACAAACACCATCAGAACCATTGTGTGAAAAAGAAATCCAATAATCTTTAAATCCTGATTCATCAGAAGTAGTTCCATAAACCTCGCCCATATTAAAACTAACAGGACCATTTATATCAAATAAATCAATTTGTTTATAACAATCTTTATCAGCCATATCTTTAAAGCCGTCATTGTCATCATCACGATCATTATTACAATTGGTTTCTTCAGGAAATCGGGATTTCAATTTACATGTATTTGAATCACAATAAGTACATTTTCCATCTACAAATTCAGTACATTGTAATGGATCGGAAATAAACAACGTTCCTTCAACATTTTCGCATTCCTCACATGGTTTTGTCAACTGACAGTTTTGAGAATTACAATAATCTTTCGTTTGAGGGTAAGGTATTGCTGCACAAGATGCAATAAGATCTAGAATTTGTTGACTATCCGTACAATAATCTACCCCATCTATATCACGAATTACACAATTAGGATGAGTACCATCACACATGGCTTGACCATTAGGACTAGCCAGTGTATATGTACCGCATATTGATGGAAAATAACACAATCCTTTTATTTCGCCATCTCCACAATCTCCTTGATACGTTATAATAGTTCCGGTCTCAGCTTCATATGGTCCATCACAAGTAATTGTTGTTGCAATAACACTTCCACTCATCAAAGAAACTAACAACAAGAACAGAAAAACAATTGAAAATAATTTACCTCTCACAAATACACCCTCAAAACACATTTATAAAATAGTTAATTTATAAACCTTACTATTAAACATTAAATTATAACACTCGTAATAAATTTATCACACTAAAGATTTTTTCTTTCCAAAATCCTAGAAAAAGCTTTCACATCACCAACAGACCGCATCTGAGAAACCGAAGAAGCCAAACTAACAACTGAAAACTCAGTCAAACAAGAATTCTGCATCATCCGCCCAACAACAGACGCCCTGAAACCGTGTTCCGCATTCTGCAAACCTGAAAAACTGAATAATATTTTCCCTTTAAACTCGTTCAAAAACACATGATTTAAACCACTTCTTCTTTGATGAATAAAATCCTTCTCCCCTTCAAATTCATTACCGACAACATGCGTAACACCTTTAGGCAACCTAGTAAATTTAGTGCCTAATGCAACAACAATGGGAACTCCAGAAAAATCATTCGAAACCTCAGAATCCAAAAACCAACCAGTCTCCACACCTTCAATCTTAGGCAAAACCTCTTTTTTTGCATATTTATAAAGCAAAACAACGCCTTCCCAACCTAATTCCTTAGATCTAGCAATAAATTTCTCTTCCAAACCTTTCTGAACAAGCACAAAATCTTTCATAATAAAACAAATTCTTTTTTATTTATAAATCCAGCATATTAAAAAAATAACATAATAACATCAAAAACGATATGAAAACATTTAAATATTAATATAACTACCTAAAACCATGAATATAAAGGTACTGAATTATGTAAATTCGAAAATAATAGTGACTAAAGCAGACATTAAAAAAATAGTCAATACCAATAATGCTTATGCTTATTTAGTTTTACAAAGACTGAAAAATAAAAAAATTTTAAAACAGATAATAAAAGGAAAATACACCAATAAATCAAATCCTTACGAAATTGCAACAAATATTAATCCACCTGCATATATTTCTTTATTAACGGCATCTGAATTAAAAGGATATACTGAACAAATAATAAATAACATTCAAACAATAACGAATAAAAACAAAACATTTTTGTTTGAAAATTATAAATTCACATTGATAAAAAGTAAATTTTTATTTGGTTTTGAAAAGGTTGACAATTATTTTATTGCGGATGATGAAAAATTATTAATTGATTGTTTTTTATTTCGGAAAAATTCCGGAAATTTCAACGAAATATTTAATATAGCCAACCATTCCAAAATAAACAAAGATAAAATTATAACTTATTTAAAAAAGATAAATGATCAAAATTTAATTAAAAGAATTGGATTCATGCTAGAGAAAATAAAACATATCGACATTTCAAAAGAATTTAAATTAGATAAGAATTATATATTTTTAGATACAATAACAAAACAATACAAAAATATAAATACAAAATGGAGGATTAAATATGATTTCGATTGAAGATTTAAAAAAATATAAAGAATTCACTAATTTCAATTTAGGACAAAGTGAAAAATACCTTTATCAAAATATACTGCTTTTCATAATTTACAAAGAATTTGGCAATGAATTAATTTTTAAAGGTGGAACTGCATTAACAAAATGTTATGGTTTAAATAGATTTTCGGAAGATTTAGATTTTACCCAAATAAAGGAAATAAAAAATATAACTAACTTAATTTCAAATCAATTAAAGAAATTAAATATACTTTTTGAAATAAAAGAAATAAAAAATAATGAACAAGCTCAAAAATTAAAAATATTAATTCAAGGTCCAACATATACTGGTTCAAGACAATCATTATGTTCAATAAGTATAGATATAAGTAAGAGAGAGAAAATTTTATTTGAGCCCAATATAATAAATATAAAAACGTTATTTTTACCAATCCCTGGATTTGATGTTGTTGTTATGAATTTAAAAGAAATATTCGCAGAAAAAATAAGGGCAATAATGACTAGAAATCAGGCAAGAGATGTTTATGATTTGTACAATATATTAGAACATCAAACGAATATGGCATTCATAAATGAAAAACTAACCCTTTACCAAAAGTCTTTTTCTCTAAATGAATTTGAAACTTGTCTTGAAGAAAAAAAAGCTATTTGGGATGTTGAATTAAAAAATTTAATGATTAATTATCCTTTATTTGACGAAGTAAAATCTAAAATCCTAACATCAATTAAGACCATAAAATAAAAGATTTATATATTATAACTACTATAGCAACTATAGAATGAACACCACAATACAAATAAGTAAAGAAACCAAAGAACTAATCTCTAGTTTTGGAAGTAAAGGAGATACTTATGAAGATATAATTAAACACCTTTACAAATTAGCGTGTGAAAGACAACTAAGTAAATTCATGGAACCTTCTGAAGAATATATTAGTTTAGATGAAGCAAGAAAAATAATTAATGATGATGATTAAAATAGAACTTATTGATTCTCTTATCAAAGAAATCAAGAAAAATTTTAGTAAAGCTGAAGCCAATAAGCTATTGGATTTATTTGAAACTTTAAAGGAATCTCCTCATAAAGGAAAACCACTTTACAATAGAGGAGCTCTAATTCTTAAAGAATTAAAATACAAATCATTTAGATTTTACTTCATAACAGATGGATTTAAATTAAGATTTCTAGATCAAAAACAATTAAAAGATTTATTAATTAAATTCGTTGCTATGTCTGACAAGAATCAACAGCAAACCGTAAGAAGTTAAAAAATTATTTCTTTAGTTTCAAATAATCTTTTAAAGATATTTTTGTATTCATTGAATTTAAAAGAACATTCTGTTGTTTAGACCAGTCTTTATCTGAATGCTCTCGAACATATTTTGCCCAAAATTCAACAAACTCAAGTCTATTCATTTAAGATCCTCTTATAATCTTCAATCAAATTAAAATCAATATTTTTTTCGGCCACAATTCTTAAATGTAATGCGTCCTCTAAATCTTTTGGAGACTTTAAAACAACTTCCTTATAGGCTATTTGTAATTCTAAAGGAGAAATATGTAGTTTCTCTTTACCTAAATAAACGTCAATTTTTTTTTCTAAAACTAAAAAATCAATTTGTGTTTTAGCAAATTTCAACTCCATATTAGGGATAACTTGATTTAAAAAAGCAAATCTTATTGCAACTCCTGAAGAAAGATAATTAAACATTTCTTCTTTGGAATCTGTATTTAAACAATAAAATTCAGAAGATAGATCATCAACGAATTTAGAAAAATCATTAAATTTCAAAGGAGGAATTATAATATCTACATCTTCACTCATTCGAGATCTTCCTAACAATATTGAAACATAACCACTAATTAAAACATAATTTGTAAAATTACTTAAATACTTGACAAATTTTAAAGTGAAATCATCCAATAAAGATATGTGTTTATCTAATTTTATAGTTTTATCGTTAACAAATTGCATACTTATGTGGTTAGTTCCCATATATAAAAAACTAACTATTAGAAATATAAACTTTACAGAGGAAAATCCGGAAATTTTACGACAATTTCTCTAAAACACCTTTCATCAAAATTAAATCATTGAGAAAATCAGAACTCTCACACACAATTGTAACATCCTTTTCATATTTATTTAAAGCTTCAACTAATTTACCAAAAGCCTTAACATCTATAGGTAAATGCCTGATTTCACCTTTATCCCCATACTCAATTCCCGAAAAATGTGCATGAAATTTTTTAGGCAATTTAGAAACAACCTCATCATAATCAACAAACCCATAACGAGCCAAGTAATGTGCAAAATCAACTGTTAAAGAAATTCCTTTAATCTCCTTAACCAATTTCAACAATTCTTCAAGCGAACCAAACTGACTTTTTTTACCCATCAATTCTGGAGCTAAAACTACATTCAATCCTAAATAATCAATTTCTTTCTTAATTTCAATTAAACTTTTTTTTACAATTTCATAAACTTCTTCAGGATCTCGTTTCAAATAAAAACCTGGATGAAAACAAATATACTTCGCACCTAATTTATCGCCCACTTTACAACATTCAATTATTATTTGTTTACTCCTTTCCAACACAGATAAATCAACCGCAGCTAAATTGATAAAATATGGTGCATGTATGGATAGAGTAACGCCTAATTTAGCACTAATTTTTCGAACCTCTGAAATCTTCTCTTCTTTCTTCAAATAAATCGAACGAACAAATTCAATTTCTGCAGCTTTAAATTTATGTTCCTGAATAAACTTAACAAAATCAGAAGAAAATCCAGGTGTAGCAAGCGTAATCATATTAAAACTAAAACTAACTTATTTATATTTTTAACTAGTGGTTAACTAAAAATAAATTTAAAAAATAATATCAAAAAATGCCTATAAAAAAGGAAATATTTATAAATTAATAGTGGTTAACTAAAAGCATGACTTATGTAGTTATCAAAAAAATAAAAAATCGCGAATATTTATATTTAGTAGAAAGTAAAATAATAAATAATAAAACAATTCAAAAAACACTAAAATATATCGGTCCGAAGAGAGATTTAACTGAAGATGAAGTTAATTGTATAAAAGAATCTCAAGAAAGAAAAGATTGGATTTTACTTAATTTCGAAGAACAATTATCTTATCAAAAACACAATGAATTACAAAAAATTTCTGTTATGCAAACAAAATACTTAAAAAAACTGGATATTGCAACCTTAGAAAAAGAAAAAGAAAAATTTTTAAGCGATTTTATTTCAAATAGCAATTCCATAGAAGGTTCAACAATGACTCAAAATGAAACTTCTAATTATTTATTTAATAACATAGTCCCCACAAACACAACTAAAAAAGAAATACATATGGCCGAAAATCTTTTTGAAGCTTGGAAATATGTTCAAAAAAATAAAGATAAATTTCCTAATGAAAAAGATTTGTGCGAACTACACAAATTAGTTAATAAAAATATAGAGACTGAAGAAACTTTGGGAAAATTTAAAAAATATCAAAATTATATTGATGAAATACATACTTCCGCACCAATTTATGTAAAAGAAAGACTAAAAGAATTATTAATTTGGATTAAAAAAGCATATAAAGAAATGAATGATTTTGAAGTGGCATTTCAATCACATATTCAATTTGAAATAATACATCCTTTTGTAGATGGTAATGGTCGAGTTGGAAGATTGTTACTTAATTGGTTGTTAATGTATAAAAATAAAGAACCTTTCTCAATAAAAAATAAAAATCGAGGACAGTATATTTCTGCTTTAAATAATTCTAGAAGAGGTAAAATAGAAGCAATATGTATTTTTTGTTATGAAGAATACTGTAATCAATACAAATTTCATAATTTTGAAAACTAACTTATTTATATAATTTGACATCATTCCAAGTTTATGGAAGAAAGAGTACAAAAAATAATTGCAGAATCTGGATTATGTTCTAGAAGAAAGGCTGAAGCATTAATTGAACAAGGAAGAGTTTTTGTTAATGATAAACAAATCTCATTAGGAGACAAAGCTGATGGTGAAAAAGACATAATTAAAGTTAACAATAAACAAATAAAAAAAGAAAAGAAAGTTTATTACATGTTAAACAAACCTAAAAACTATATCACTACTTCGGATGATTTGTATGAAAGAAAAAAAGTTACTGATTTAGTACCTGACCAACCCAGAGTTTTTGCAGTTGGTAGATTAGATCGAGATTCTACAGGAATTTTGCTTTTGACGAATGATGGGGAATTTGCAAATAAAGTTATGCATCCAAGATATGAAATAAAAAAAACCTACGTTGCAACATTAAAAACGAAATTCAATAAAGAAGACCTTAAAAAATTCAAAGATGGAATTTATATTGAAGGACAATCAATTAAATCAGACGCAAAAATAATTAATGACAACACTCTTGAAATTACATTACATGTAGGTCTACACAAAATAGTAAAGCGACTTTTAAAAGAAATAGGATATTATGTTGATTCATTACAAAGAACCAAAATCAATAATCTAGAATTAGATGTTCCTCTTGGGACTTATAGGCCTTTAACTAAAGCAGATATGGATTTGATTTTTAAAAAAATATAGGTGTGACCCAAATTTCCAATATTCCTGCAATAAATAATATTGCAATACTTAAAAGAATTAAATCTGCTGAATCTAAAACAATGTGTTCAAATTTTTTTCCACCAAAATCATGTTTTATTACAGCAATAGAAATTATTCCTCCTGCTAAACCTGCTGTAAAATAAGCCAATATTTCAGGAATTCCATGAATTGCATATTTCATTAAACCTATGGAAATTACATTAAAATATTGTACAAATTTATCTAAACCAACTAAACCACTTAACAAAGCCAACTCTCCTCTAATAAAATTCCCTATTGCAGTTCCTATAACGGATGCATTCCAAGTCAATATGAAAATTGCACCTGCACCATAAAGAAAGGAGAACAATAAACAAAACATTAAAACTTTAACATTGTTTAAAAAAATATTAGAAAATCTATCAAATCCTGCAATAAATTTTCCAGTAACATCTGAGCTAACTGCATGACTCATACCAGAGATTGTTTTTATTTGAGCGTCAAACATTGTTGAAGTAGTTTCACCAGGTAAAATAGTATAAAGTAGTGCCATTCCTAATGTCACCCCTATGAATAAACACATAAAAGCCAATAAAGCTTTGCCATGTTCTTTTAATAAAATAATTTCATGAAATTCACTTACATCTTTTTTCTCTTCATCTTTTATTACTGAAATCATTAAAGGGATTGACGCCATCACTATTAAAAAAACCATTATTAAACTAGCTTGGTCGGGAAATATCCACATACTTAAAGCGGCTGCAATTAAAGAATATAAAAATCCAATCAATATCAAAAAATAGGGTCTTTTCTCAGCATTAAATGAATTGATTATTGATTCTATGACCATGAGTGAAAACTAGAATAAACCATTTATAAGTCTTTCGTAGACAAAGTTTATAAATTTGGAGTGCCTTCTAAAATAAACATTCCACAAATATATTGTGAGGTAATAATTTGGCTGATTTTGAAGTAGTTTGTTCTAAAGAAATGGAGAAGTATTTTACTGAATTAGATTCAAATACTAAAAAATGCTACGATATTGCAACTATCGCTAGAAAGAAGGGTTTTGATCCTGAAGATTATGTTGAAATTAAACTTGCAAAAAATATGGCTGAAAGAGTAGTAGGAATTATTGCCGTTGTTGCTCCACAAATTATCAACTCAGGTGTTGTAGAAAGAATTGTTGAACTTGAAAAAAAATATGAATCTTTGGATTGGAGAATTGCATTTATAATTGCACATGAAATTGCACAACAAAAATTTTGTTCTTTCAAAGATGAAAAAGAAGCAATTGAAGTCGGCATAAGAACGGGTTTCTGTTATGTTACTGTGGGCGTTGTATCTTCACCATTAGAAGGTTTAACATCAATAGATATTTTACCAAGAAGGGATGGAACTGGAAATTATTTTAGATTAAATTATTCTGGACCGATTAGAAATGCTGGTGGAACTGGCGCATCAGTTAGCGTTTTGATTGCAGATTATGTAAGAAAAAAAATGGGTTATGCAAAATATGATCCTGATGAAAATGAAATTAAAAGATGTTCTGCTGAATTAGAAGATTATCATCAATATGTTGCAAATTTACAATATTATCCATATAAAGAAGAAGTTGATTTTTTAATGAGACATATACCTGTTGAAATAGGTGGAGAGCCTTCAGAAAAAAGAGAAATTTCAAATGCAAGTTTAAAAGATTTACCAAGAATTGAAACAAATTTATTGAGAAGTGGTTATTGTTTAATTCATTCTTCATGCATTCCTTTAAAATCTCCCAAACTTTGGAAAAATTTAAGCAAATGGGGACATGAATTTGACATGCACGATTGGGATTTTCTAGAAAAACACATTAAATTACAAAAAGAATTGAAATCAACAAAAACTGAAACAAAAACTGAAACAAAAGATGTTGAAGAAAGAATTCCGACGATACCTGGTTTATTGATTTCTAAAAAAATTAAAACAGATTCTGTCTTTATAACTGATCTTGTGGGTGGACGGCCTGTTCTTGGTCATCCTATGAGGAGTGGTTCTTTTAGATTAAGATATGGACGAAGTAGAACAAGTGGGTATTCTGGTCAAAGCACTCATCCTGCAACATTGGGTGTAATGAACGATATGATTGCAATTGGAACACAATTAAAGGTTGAACGTCCTGGTAAAGCTGCATTATTCACATCTTGTGATAATTTAATGGGACCAACAGTCAAATTAAAAGATGGTAGTGTTGTTTATATTGATTCTTTTGAAGAAGCAAAAAAACTTTCTCCCGAAGTTGAAGAAATTATTTATAATGGTGACGCTTTAATCGCTTACGGAGATTTTTTCGACAGAGCACATATTTTAATACCTCCTGGATATGTTGAAGAATATTGGATTTTGGAAGTTAAAGAAGCTTTAAAAATACACGTTGGAGAATTTGATTTAGAATTATACTCCAAATATTTAGAAATACCAAAAGAGTTTTTAGAAAAATTATTTTTTAATCCTATAACAACAAAAGTTTCATTTGATACAGCCGAGAACATAAGTCAAAAATTAAATGTGCCTCTTCATCCTGCACACATTTATTTTTATAAAGAAATTGATTTAGAACAATTCCGTTCCTTAATACAATGGTTTATACATGCACAATTCCAGTTAGAGATTCCTAGAATTACCTTACCTTATGGGGAAGAATATGTTAATGCAAAAAGAGCGTTAGAATTATTAGGAGTTCCCCACAAACTTGAAAACGGATATGTACACATTCTATCAGATCACGCATTAGCACTTACAAAAACGTTAAACATTTTTTCATCTTTAGAAGCTAAAGATTATCTAGAATTGATTGAAGAAAATAAAGAATTGTATCCTTTAGAAATAATAAATAAATTTTCTAATTTTAAAATAAAGGACAAATCAGGAATTTTCATTGGAGCAAGAATGGGGAGACCTGAAAAATGTAAAATGCGAAAAATGAAAGGTAATCCTCACGGTCTATTTCCTGTTGGAGAAGATGGTGGAAGATTGCGAAGTTTTCAATCTGCGTTTGATACAGAAAAAATAACATCTTCCTTTCCTGTTTACATTTGCCCTAAATGTAAAAATAAAACTCCTTTAAGAATTTGTGAAATGTGTGAAACAAAAACAATTCGACAAAAAATAGAACGAGCTACTGGAGAAGAAATTTCACCTGCACTTGCAGAACAAATGACGGATAAAGTTTTTGTGGATTACAAAGAATGGAGTGTTCCTATAAATTCAATCTTTGAATATTGTTTAAAAAAAATAAATACCAAAATTTACCCTGATTTAATTAAAGGTGTAAGAGGTATGGTTGGTAAAGACAAAAGTGTTGAACATCCAATTAAAGCCTTATTAAGAGCAAAAAATGGAATTTGTGTTAATAAAGATGGAACCATTCGTTATGATTCTAGTGAAGTTACTTTAACTCATTTCAAACCTAAAGAAATAGGCGTATCCATAGAAAAATTAAAAAAATTAGGATATTTAAAAGACATTTATAATAAACCTTTAGAAAATAATAATCAAATTTTAGAATTAAAAGTTCAAGACGTAGTTATGCCTATTGGTGTAGGTTCTCCAGAAGAAGGAAGTGATCAAATATTTCTGCGAACATCTCAATTCATAGATGATCTTTTAGTTTATGTTTATGGTTTAGAACCATTTTACAAAGCAAAAACTGCAGATGATTTAATAGGACAATTAATCGTAGGACTTGCACCACATACTTCTGCAGGAAGTGTTGGTAGATTAATAGGATGGACTAAATCTCAAGGAATGATGGCTCATCCAATGTATCACGCAGCCATGAGGAGAGACTGTTTTTCATATGATTCCAGAATCCCTGTAAAAATAAATGGTCGGTGGGAAATAATAAAAATTGGAGAATTAGTTGAAAATCTTAATCCTTCAAAAATTGTAGATGCTTTTAGCACTAAAGAGATAAAAGTAAAAAACTACATCACTTTAGGATTGAAAAATAATAAAATTGTAGAAGTGAATATTAATAATTTTACTAAACATACTCCCCAGAAAATGATAGAATTTAAAACGAAATTAGGAAGAACAATTAAAACAACATTTAATCACAAGCATTTAGTTTTTGAAAATAATAAAACTCAAATAAAACAAGCATATGAATTAAAGAAAGGATGTATATTAAAAATCCCATATAATTACAATATATCTCAAAAAAATGTAACTAAATTAAATTTATTAGAATTATTCAAAACTAAACCTTATGTTATGGTTAGAGGATTAAAACAACAAATTAAAGATTTGAGAAAACAATTAAAATTATTTAAATTAAATAAAATGGATGTAAATAACTTTTTCACCAGAGATTGTATACCTATCAATGTAGCCTATAAATTAATAAACAGTAATAAAAATATAGATAAAAAAGAATTATTTCTAAGTGTTAAAAGAGATTCAGTAAAATTGCCTCTTGAAATAAAAGTGGATGAAACATTTTTAAAAATTATTGGTTTATATATTGCTGAAGGTTATTGTAGGAAAAAAATAGAGGGTAAGGGATATTATCAAATATATATTGCAGCACAAAAAGAAGAAATTAGAACCTATATTAAAAAATATTTTAAATTAAATTTAAATTTGACTCCTACAGAAAATAAAGACGACCGATTAACATTTTCAAGTAGAATTTTATATGAGTTATTTGCAGATGTTCTCAAATTAGGCTCAACAGCATATGAAAAAAGAATTCCATCCCAATTTCTAGCACTACCAGAACAAAAATTAGGACACTTATTATCAGGATATTTTGAAGGGGATGGTTCTGTATCTAAAACTGATTTGAGAATTTCATTTGATACAGTTTCCACAGGTTTGATGAGGGATATTGAATTTGTATTGGGAAGAATGCATACTTTCGTCAAATATAAAGAATATGTGAGTAAACCAGGTAAACAAGTTGCTGATTTTTATATTCGTAAAAATGTACCTGTGCCATCATTTAAAGTAATTAAAGGCACCATACAAAGCAAATTCATACATCAAATATCCAAATATATTAAATTTATATCAAAAATTAAAGAAGAAAAATTTCAATACATTTTAAAAAATAAAAAACATAGGAATTTGTTTGTTGATTTTGATGATGATTATTTTTATGATGAAATAATTGAAGTTAAAGAAGGAATTCCTGAAACAAGTTACTGCCTAAATGTGGAAAACAACACAGTCATAGTGGATGGAATCTTAACAAAACAATGTGATGGTGATGAAAGTTGTGCGTTTTTAGTACTTGATGCATTTTTAAATTTCTCACAAAAATTTTTAGGAACTTCAAGAGGTTCAACAATGGATGCGCCTTTAGTTCTAACCTCTATTTTAAATCCTTCTGAAGTTGATGATATGGCTTTCAAAATGGATATAGCAGACCATTATCCTCTTGAATTTTATAGAGCGTGTGAAGAATTCAAATATCCTTGGGATGTAAAAATAAAACAAATAAGTTCTATTTTAGGAACTCCTGAACAATTTGAAGGAATGATGTTCACACATGATTTAGATGATATGAATGAAGGGGTTCTTTGCTCATCCTACAAAACACTTCCCTCAATGGCCGAGAAAATAGAATGTCAAATGGATTTAGCAAAAAAAATAAGAGCCGTAGATACAAGTGATGTTGCTAGGTTAGTTATAGAAAAACATTTTATAAGGGATACGAGAGGTAATTTAAGAAAGTTTTCATTACAACAATTTCGTTGCGGAAAATGCAATACTAAATATAGGCGTCCACCTTTAATTGGAAAATGTACTAATTGTGGTGGAAAAATAATCTTCACCATCTCCGAAGGTTCAATAATTAAATACTTAGACATGAGTTTAGATTTAGCATATACTTACAATGTTTCGGATTATTTAAAAGAATCTTTAGAATTAATTAAAAAACGAATATTGCATGTTTTTGGTAAAGAAAAAGAAAAACAAACGGATTTAGATAGTTTCTATACTTAAGTAAATTTATAAATAAACTAAAACTCCTTCAAGATGAAAAAATGAATTATGAAGAAATGTTAAAACTTGGAAGAGAAAAATTACCCGAAGAAACAACTGGTGGAGATAGATTTACAATTCCGAAAGTAAAAGGACATTTGCAAGGAAATAAAACAGTAATAAGTAATATAACTCAAATAGTGTCAATTTTAAGAAGACCAATTGAATTAGTTGCAAAATATATTGAAAAATTTTTGGCTACAAAATCAGTCATAGAAGGAAATTTTATAATTTTTAACACAAAACTAAGTTCTGAAAAAATAAACGAACGAATTCAAATGTTTGCAGATGAATTCGTTATTTGCAAAGAGTGCGGAAAACCAGATACACAATTGGGTAAAAATGCAGGAGTGTATGTTTTAACTTGTTCTGCTTGTGGAGCTAAATATTCTGTAAAAACTAAATTGTAAAAACTAAATGTTTTTAAATAACGTAATCTAAAATAATGTATGCAAATACTAGATAGTGCCATTGGAAATTGGACACCTAGAAGAATATCTAGACATTTTAAATATGATTCTGAAGAAATAAAAGAATTAAACAAGAGTTCAATTTTAATTTCATTAATCTTTTTTTTCTTTGTTTGGGCAAGAAAAGATTTAACCATCCTCACAGGAATAATAACATATCTTTTCTGTTTTATAGCTAGTGGCCTAAGCTTATTCATTTTCACAGCAATACCTAAATTAATTGCAATAAAACGTGGTACTCAAGCAGAATATAAATCATTTACAATGGGATTACTTTTTTCTTTTGTGATAAGTTATCTTTCTTATGGTTTTGTAGCAATACCTTTTCCAGGAATAATTGAAATTAGTGCAATAAAAAGATTGAAACATGGAGAAGTTTTTCATTATGAAACTAAAAAAGATATATTTGCAGTTCTTGTATCTGCACCATTGAGTTTATTGGTGTTGTCTTTAATAATTGGTTTAATTAATTCAACGTCAAATATTTTTTTATTGAGAGAAACACAAATTATTTTAAGTATATTAGCTTTTGTTACCACATTACCATTACCTAAAAATATAGGATTGCATTTACTTTATGTTAGAAAAAACATGTATTTTCAATTATTCGCCTTATTTCTTCTTTTTTTAATAACTACATTAATTAATTCAATCTACATAATCTTGCCTGGAATTTTAGGTGGATTAATTTTAGGATATATGTTTTCTAAATGGGAAAAAAATCCTTTAAAAGATAAAAATTAAGCAAACATAGACAGTCCGCCTTTAATAAATAAAAACGCACCTGCAGAAATATTTAAAAAATTTAAAGGCAAAAATAATGCAAAAATACAATATATTCCAATCGCAAAGTCTATTGCACTAAAAAAATCACCTTTAAACAATTTTCCTTTAATCATCAAATATAGACCGTGGCCGAACAATAATCTTAGAGGCACTAAAGGAGCTAAAAACAATAAAACTCCGGCGAATATATCGAAAAATGCTAAAAAACGTATTAAAAACATAAAAGTGAAAATCTTCTTGGTTTTTTAAATCATTCGTCTGCATTAATTTTTTTATATAATTGTATAAAAACTTCTTTAGATATGTTTATTCCTGCATCACTAAATAATTGAGCTAAGGTTTTTCCTCGTTCAATCTCATCATCGGAATCTTTATGATAGAAATTTTGAATATTTAAAAGAATTTTATCATATAAATACCTTCCATTAATAAATAAAACAACACTTACGCCATTTTGAGTTATTTTTCCTGTTGAAAGATTTATTTGTAAATCATTTTTAATTAAACACCAAGTTTTTCGAATAAACCCCCTACAAATAAATTCATTGGAAATAATTTCTCGAAATAATAATTTTAAAGGGAGGTTCCAATCATACTCTTCAACATTTTTAAAATTTAACAAATACTCGTCATCCATAAAAACAATCTTGCCTAAATATTTTTTAACTTTTTGCGAAACTTTTTTCCCTTTCCAACTATTTTGAACAAGATAAGCATATTTAGAGTCTTTTATTTTCTTAGCACGAACAAACATACTATTAATTAATACATCTTAAATAAAAACTTATTGTTTAAGACGTTTAAGTTCAGCCACAGAAGTAACATCTTTTTGAGTATTAAAATTCATTATTTTGACATCTCTTGTTTTTAATGACATTAATATTGCTCTCGCTGGTTGTGGAGCCAAACCTCTTTTTTCTTGATCTTCAGTTATAGCAGTCCAGCAAGAAGTGTTCAAACAGGAAACATTCCTATATGTTGTTGAAACAACACGGTGAATATGTCCAGTTACGAAAATATCTGGAACGGGATCTATAACTAAGGCATCTTCATAAACATCTGGAACATATAATGTTGAACCATGTGATGGAGCAAGATGTCTTCTTTTTAATAAAAATTTCATAATTTCATCAACTGCTTTTTGTCCGCCTGCTGCTCTGATTCGGGGAACAACATCAGAGTAATAAATTAACGAACCCCCGTGATAAATCAAAACATCTAATCCTGAAAAAATATCTGAAACGTCTAAAGAAACATATGCTGGATTAGAAACCATAATTACATTTGGTAAATCCCACAATGAAGAAGCATAATCCTTTTCAATAGGTAATTGGGGTTCGGCAAGTCTACCTGTATCATGGTTGCCTGGTGAAATAATTATTTTAATATTTGAAGGAATTTTTTTTAAATATTGAGCTAACAACTCATATTGCCCTTTCATATTATCTACCAACAAATCATTTTGTTGTCCTGGATAAATGCCAACTCCTTCAACAATATCTCCTGTTAAAATTAAATATTTAACTTTTTTTGCAATCTCTCTTTGAGCAGGAGTTCCCATCTTACCATTTAACCACAATAGAAATTTTTTAAATTCATTATCTAAAAATTCTTTTGAACCCACATGAAAATCCCCTAAAAAAACAGCATAATGATCAAAAGGAGATTTCTTCAATTCTTTACTCAAAGGAATATCTGGATGTAAAATTTTTTTTGCAAAAAGAAGATCTCCACCACTAGTTCCAACTAATCCAATAACCTCATCAAGTACTAAATCTTTGACAATCGGAATCAATTCTTCGTTATCTTTATTTACTAAAACTTTTGTAACTCCACTTAAATCTTCCAACTCTAAAATAAAATGTCCATTTTTAGTTTCAGAAATATTTAAAATCATTCCAATAACTGAAACTGTGTCTCGATCTTTCTTTCCACTGATTCGATTTATGGATGTTAAACCCGTTAATTCCGTTCTCTCCCTCAACATTCGCTCTATAGCTTTAAACCTTATATTGAAATATCTAACAAAATCATCTACACTTCGTTTACAAGGTTCTTTTTCAAAAGATTTTAAAATTGAAACTCTACCCAAATCATCTGACTTTTTAGAAAAAAATGTTTTAAAAAAAAGATTAGAATCAAAATCTGGAAAAAAGCTTTTGAAGAAAACTTTTAATTCTTTTTCAATTTGAATTTTATCATCTAATTTTAAAATTGATTTTAGTTTTAAAGCTGATTCATTATCAACAAATTCATCTCGTTCAACAAGAAAATCAATTATTGTTTGCGAATCCATTTTAATTTTTTTTGTCGTTAAATTCCAATTCTTTTGCAAGAAGTGTTTCAACTTTATTTAATAGATGTGACGGAATACCTAAATTTATTTCTCTAGTTCTTCCAAATCTTCCTTTTGAAATAACTTTTGCAGTTATTAATCCCAACATATCTAACTCAGCAACAATATCTGATAAACGTCTTTGAGTTATGGGTCTTAAACCTGCTTTAGGACACAAATCTTTGTAAATATCATAAAGATCACCTGTAAATATTTGTTTCTTTTTATTTTGTTCATCGTTTCTAATTAAAAAAATAGAATATAATACTAATTGAAATTGTTTTGGTTGGGTGTGTACAACATCAATTATTCTATCTTTTTCAATTTTTTCTTCAGCTTCATCTATATGTTTGATTTGTACAATTTTACTTTCTGAACGTTCAGCCAATTCTCCTGCAACTCTCAACAACTCTAAAGCTCTTCTTGCATCACCATGTTCTCTAGCTGCAAAAGCAGCACATTTAGGAATTACTCCTTCATCAACAGCATCTTTTTTAAACGCTAAAGAGGCTCTTTTTCTCAAAATATCTTGAATTTGTAAAGCATTGTATGGTGGAAATATAATTTCTTCTTCACTTAATGAACTTTTAACTCGAGGATCAATATAATTACTAAACATTAAATCGTTACTTATACCAATTATTGAAATTTGAGAATTTTTTAATTCAGAATTAATACGAGTTAGATTATAAATCACTTCATCTCCTGTTCGTTTTATAAGTTGATCAATTTCATCCAATATTAAAATCAAAATTTGTTCTTTAAAATCTAAAGCTTTGAAAAAAATATTGTAAACTTCATCAGTTGGGAGTCCTGTTGGAGGTATTTCTTTTCCTAAAGCTCTTGCAATTTCAGCAATTAATCGATATTCAGTGTCTGCTATTTTTTTTAACTTACAATTTATGTAAATCACATTAACAGGAATATTATTTTCTTTTGCAACTTTATGTATTTGTTCAGTAGTATATCTAACTGACGCTGTTTTACCTGTACCAGTTTTACCATATATAAATAAATTTGAAGGTTTATCTACTTTTAAAGCAGGAGCTAAAATATTGGCAATTTGATTTATTTGTTCATCCCTGTGCTCCATTTCATTTGGAACATATACTGATTGTAACACTTTTTTATTTGCAAATAAAGAATCTGTTTGAAGAAACTTTTCAAAAAAACCATTTAATTTCTTGGATACCATGATTAAAACGATAAATAATACTATTTAAAAACATATCTTAAATTTAAAAACACATTATTAAAAATACATATTATAACATATATTTAATTATAAATATTTTAAAAACATCATATTTAAGACACCCACACACACCACCATTTCATATGGAAATTTAATTTTATAAAATTCAACCCTTAAAATCAATATTAAATTGTTCAATTTAAATTAAACAACAATTATTAAGATCATATCACATATATCTGTACAAGTAAATTATTTTTATTAATTGTTTAAAACACATTAATTGCAATCATTATCTATATTATAAAGACAATTATCAATCATTATATTTTTATTATTAAATTATGTTTATTATTATTGTTATTATTAAATTAGATTTATATTATTATATTATATTCTTTTTATTTATATATATATTTTCAATATTGAAATAAATTATTTTAAAACAATTTTTATTTTTAAAAAACGCTTTCAGCCCTCTTTAAAACATTATTTACATCTTCCATATGAAATGATGGTGTGACTCTCCACCTTTAACAAAAACACATTAAATACTTAAATACACTATTACTCAGTAAATACATTTAGATAACTTTATAAACTCTGCATTGCGTGAGCTGGGCTTTGTGTCGCCAACATTCTAGGGTTTTGCCTTTGCCATGGAGGTGGCAGTCGTGAAACAAGAAGTAAGTCAGAAAAACTATTTAGAAAAGCTACACTCTTTCAAGAAATCGCTTTTTAGCGAATTTTCTTGGTTAGAGAGTCGTGATGTGTGTTTGTTGATGGGAAAATTAGCACATTATCACTACAACAAAAATAAATTTATTCTTCTTGGAAAAGAAAAAGAAATTTATGATTTTCTAATAAAACATAGTTACAATCCTTACACAATTTATCGTTGGCTTTTACTTGAAAGAATTCCTGATGATATTAAGCATCAGCTTAAGAATAAAGAAATGTCGCAAAAAAAAGCCGTTTCTGAGGCTTTCAAGCGAAGAAAAGAAACAACTGAATCTATTTGTTTGAGTGTTAAAGAGCTAGGTTTAGCTTTAATAAGGAGGATGTGAATATGGGAATAAAACATGCAAGACCAAATGCTACAAAAAGAACATTGCCTAATGTTCTAAATAAAAAGCAATTAATTGCTTTGTTTGAGAATATTGAAGAAGGCTCAGTATTCATGGGCTGTTTGATTGCTTTATTTTGTGGTTTAAGAATTTCTGAAGTTTGTAATTTGAAAAAACAAGATATCGATTTAGAAACTGAAAAAGTTTTAATTAAAGAAGGAAAAGGTTCGAAAGATAGAATTGTAATGCTTCCTTCAACATTAAAACCAATTATTGAAAAATGGTTTAGATACAATAAAGATAATGAATATTTTATTTCTAATGATTGGGGAAATAAATATGCTCCAGCAATTTTGGCTGGAAAATTTAGGAAAGGTTTAGAAAAAGCATAATTATCTATTGAAACTTTTAAATCAACTACTGGACAACAAAGATATGCTTATAGTTTTCATACTTTAAGACATACATATGCAACTTATCTTTTAGAGCAAGGTGTGGATTTGTATTATGTTCAAAGAAGTTTAGGACATACTGATATCCATACAACACAAATTTATGCTTATATTAGTAATAAAGATTTGCAAGGAAAAATAAACATGGCTTTTGGAAAGAGAATTTCTGAGAAGAATTATTCAACAGAGGATCCTTTAAAAGTGTTGAAGTTGAAGTTTGCTAATGGTGAGTTAAGTAGAGAAGAATTTGAAGAAAAGTATATGTTGTTAAGTGAAATTTAATTAGATAGTTATTTATATAACTCTTTATTTGAAAAAATATGGAACTGATTGTTTTTTCAGATTTACATGGATATTTTGATAATTTAAACGATCTCAAAAATAAATCTAATTTATTTTTTCTTGGAGATATATGTACAAACAAAAATTTTGTTAATATTATTGGCATTGATTTCATGAATTTTTACAAAGGTAAAATTAATGCAGAAGAATTAAATTTTAAATTTCAAAAAATAAAGGATAAATTAAACAACACACAGATGAATTTTCCTTTACCTAATTTTTTTATAGAGAACAACATTTTTGTTCTTCCAGGAAATCATGAGACTCAAGATTATTATGAAAAATTAACAAATTTAGAAAATATTTTCAATCTTCACCTGAAAAAAATTAAATTAGAAAATTTAGAAATAATTGGTCATGGTGGAATGATATCTCCTCATGATGAAATACAAAATGCAAATTTTTTTATTTATTCGGACAAAAAAGTATCACAAAATCTAGAAAAATTAAATGCATCAACTAATTGTGTTATTCTAATGCACGAACTTCCAATAGCTCCTTATTGTATAGAAACTCGAAAAGTTATTGAAAGAATAAAACCTAAATTGGTAATTGGAGGACACAATCATAGGATTGCAAATCAAGAATTTGAAATTAATGGAATCAAATATTTGGCAACAAGTATGAAAGGAAATTATAGTAAATACGAGTTATAAATAGTTGAGCATCGACCCAAAATTCTCCAATTCTTTTATAAAAGAACTAAGCATCGGTTTTTCACTCGAATTCTGCAAACACAAAAAGACATTCAGCGAAATTCTGCAGAATGCATCTAGTGGCATTATATATAATAATCTAACCCTTAGGGTGTGCTTAAGAGGGGTTAAGGATGCTTTGAATAAATTCAACTCCTTCTTTCAAAGTATGACAATAAGATTTCTTTCCATCTACAAATTTTTTGTATTTAGTTTTTTCTTTTCTTGGACAAATTATAATCCAATAATCAAAGTGTTTATTCAACCAATCAACTTTTCTTTGGATTTGAATATCTTTGTTAGTTCCAGTTTCAATTTCAACTGCAATTTTCAAACCAATAACGCTAAACATAACATCTGCTCTTTGATTATTAATTTCATATTCAATTTTAGACATGGAATTATCAATTGAAGCAATTAAATGTTTTTTACAGAAATGATTATCACTTTCTGAAGGGTTATCATTTTTAATTAAAACTTTATTTCCTGATCTGCCATCTAAAAACATAAATGATTTATGTCGATAACCACATTTTGTAGTAAGTAAATCTCTATCTTTAATTGAAAGTTCATTATAGAAATAAAATTTCTTTTCAAGAAGTTCTTTATTGATTTCTCCATAAACATCTTCTTCTTGAATTTTTAGTTTTCCTTGTTTCTTTAATTCCATTGCTTTATAGTATAACTCTTGTTCATCTTCATCTTTGTCTTGAAAATCATGAGGAAATCCATCAGTACTTAAAACGAATTTAGAAATTTCATTCCACTGAGTCTTTTTATTTTTCTCTTCTTGTTTAAATATTCTGTATTCTTTTCTAGCATCTTCAATAACATCTTTATCAAATTCTAAAGCCCATTCAGGTATTGATTCATTACTACCCTTTTCTATAAAATGATTAAGTAATCTCGAAACTTGTTCTTCATAAATTTTCTCTAGTTGTTTTTCTTCTAATATTTCTTTTCTTCGTTGTTCTGCCCAATATATTTCTCTTTTTTTATCTTGCTTTATTTTTTCTTTAATTTCTTTAATTCTAATGTCGACATTGGATTTAGTTTTATTTACTTCAATAGGAAATGTTTCTTTGTATTCTTCTAATTTTTGAAGTTTTTTTGCACATTCTTCAAGAGTAGAAGGTGAATATTTAACAACATCATGAAATTCTCTTGTAATCTTTTCAAATTCTTCTTTCTTTTGCTTTTTGTGGCGATAAATTGAGATGATTGCAATGATGATGCCAATAAGTAAAATAACGCTTAAAAGAAAAACTATGCCGACATGTGCGATTGCCCACCAATCAATAGGATTCTCTTCAAAATGTTTATATCCCCAAAGTCCAAATAAAACTATTACTGCAATAATAAGATCTCTATTCGCATTTGGATTTTCTTTTAGTTCTCCCATATTCTTTGGAAATCATCAATTACTCTTTGTCCAGAATAATTTAGATAAATATCTGTTGTTAAAATTGAAGAGTGTCCTAGAATTCCTTGCAAAGCTCTCAAGTTTCCACCTTTATGCAAATATGTAACTGCAAAAGTATGTCTTAAAACGTGTGGGCTTACTGGCTTTCTAATTCTTGCTTTTTCTGCGACGATCTTTACATATTTTTGAATAGTTCTCATAGCCATAGGAAAAGATTTAGTTTTTGCAAATAATTGTGTTACATAAAATTTGGCTAGATTGCTTAAAGGAATAACTCTTCGCTTTTTTCCTTTTCCAATTAAAGTTATACAATTTCTCTGCCAAGAAATATTTTCTTCCTTTAAATTGGCTAATTCTGAAACTCTCATGCCTGTATCTAAAAGAAGGTTAATAATTACTTCTTCTTCAAAACTTTGGCATGATTTTCTCAACAGAAGAACTTCGTCTTCTTCTAAAGGCTCTCGTTTGTAATCCATTTTTTATCACCACCAAGCCTATGGGCTTCTTTACTTTATATACAACATTCCGAATATGTCCTACATTCTATATTAAGCTCTTTTTCTTAATATAACTTCTTCCGAAAATGCAATGCGTTTTCCGAATTTGTCCTATATCTTTCATTAAAGCTTCTTTTTTATAAATAATTTCCTCGGAATATGTATTACATTTTCTAATTTTTTTCATTTCTAAACACCTTAGGTTCGCCATCATATAAATATGAAGCTCGGAATATGTATTACAAATTAGAAAAGTTTGTTATTATTTATTATAGAAACTGATAAAAAGGCACCAAAAATTGATTCGTAGTTAAATTTATATGTTTAATTTTAGAGATATAAACGATAAAAGATATTTATATTTTGTTAAAAATTTTCTTAAAACCCTATAAAACCTTGTTTAAAACAGAAATATTTATATATTACTTATATATCTCTTATATTCTGACAATGACAAACACAATATATTTTCCTCAAAAAAACTGGAATTTTTACGATACCTTACTTAAAAAATTAGGCAAATTAGATTCAAATTCATCCAATGAAAAATTCAATAAAGAAAATAAAGAAGCATATTTGTTTTTAGCAGACATAAATTTAATTAATATTAATTCAAATGGTTCTGAAATTTTATCCATTGAACTTTCCGAACTCGGACGAAAATATTATTTAAATAAATTTTGTACTAATGAAATTAATGAAGCAAATGATTTGATAAAAACCACTCTTCTCAATTATTCGTTAGTTCAATTAATAATTCGACTTTTTTGGGGTAAATCGAATATTAATTCAGATAATGTTTTTAATTTGTTGATTCATCATAAAATTAATTGTAAAAAACAATATATTGGAACTTTTTTATCATTATTGAATAAGTTTGAAATAATTACATATAGTAAAAAACATAATACTGTCAAAATTAATACGGAATCAATAGATATTTCAGAATCAAAAGATTATATTGTTTCTCCACAAACACCATATTCTAATTTGATGAAAATCAAACAAATGATTTCAGAAGGTAATGAAGAAATTTGTTGGTTTGAAAAACATTTTAGTCCAAAAATGTATGAATTATTGGCATCTTATTCCAATTGTAGCAGAATTAACAAAATAAATTTATTAACAGGATATAATCAAATTACTGATGTGACTAGAAATGAATTTAAACGATTAAAACAAGAATTAAGTCATAAAGAAATTTCAATTGACCATAAAATTTTGCTTGATAAAACTACAATTAATACCATTCATGGAAGATGGTTCATTTCAAAAGATAAAGTATTTAACATTCCTCCAATCAATACAGTTCTTCAAGGACAAGTAGATGAAATAATTTTAAGAAAATCTAAACCCGATTTTGAATCATGGTGGAAACAATCAAAAAATATAATTGATGATTGGAATGAAATTAAATTAAAACTAGGTGAAAATAATGAATGAATTTAATAATGAAGAAAATAAAACTAATGAATTAGAAACTGACAAAGATAATGATTCAACAAAAAGTACAAGAAGACGAATAAGTTTGGATAAAGTCTTACCTGATTATAGATTGACTAAATTAAAAGATCATCTAGACACAATTAAAGCATATGCCGTTGCGAGTAGTAATGGGAATAAACCTCTCAAATATTTAGATTTTAAAGGTTTAGTGTCATTTCATGAACAAAAAGTTAGTGGTCTTAATAAATTTTTGGAATATTTAGGATTAATAATGTCTGTGAAAGGAAAATCTGGACAATATCTGCCTACTAAAAATTTATTAGACTATCAGAAACAAATGGATTGGGAACAAGAAGAAGATGCTAAAAAAATACTGCAAAAAATACTTGTTGATACATGGTTTTACGAATCGGTTAAGAATGTTTTACTTATGAAACAGAAAGCCTCTTTAGGAGAATTAATACAAAAACTAGGTCTAGAATCAGGAGCAGATCCTAAAACACACAATTCATCTTTGAAAATTTTAGTAGATTATTTAAAATTTGCAGATTTAATAAATGAAGAATCAGGAGAATTTTATTTGGTGAAAAAAACTGAAGTTAATGATGAAGTTAAAGTCACCATGCCTCTTCCAGAAGAAGAGTCTAAAAAGAATATAGACCCCACTTTAACTAAGTCTCAAAATAAATCTATTGATGAACAAAAAAAGCTTACACAATCATTACCAGTTAACTTGAACATTCATATCGATTCAAATATATCTGAAGAGAAATTAGATTTAATTATGAAAAAAATTAAAGAATATTGTAATTAATTATATTAAATTAATTATCACTGGACATTCTCGGACAATATTTATAAATCCCTCTAAACACCGTAAGATTACCGGATTTTCAAGGATCGATTATATTAAAGGGTGTGATTAAAATAAGGATTGTGAAAAATTTTAACGAATCTAAACCAATTCAATTAATTCATGGAGATTGCATTAAAGTAATGCAACAACTACCTGAAAATTCAGTCGATATGATATTTGCAGACCCACCATATTTCCTTTCAAATGGAGGAATTTCTTGTCAAAATGGACAAATGGTTTCAGTAAATAAAGCAGAATGGGATAAATCCAAAGGGCTTAAAGCAGATTTTCAATTTACAAATGAGTGGATTAAAGAAGCAAAACGAATTTTAAAAGAAAATGGCACAATTTGGATTTCTGGCACAATGCATAATATTTATCAAGTTGGTTTTGCATTACAATTAAACAATTTCAAATTATTAAACGAAATAAGTTGGTTTAAACCAAATGCTCCTCCAAATCTTTCATGCAAATACTTTGCTCATGCACACGAAACAATAATTTGGGCGAGAAAAAACGCCAAAATTCCACATTTTTTCAATTATGAAGTAATGAAGCAATGGAATGACAAAATCGCCTCAGAAGGCAAACAAATGCGAAGTGTTTGGAGCATACCTTTTACTCCAAAAGAAGAGAAAATTCAGGGTAGACATCCAACTCAAAAACCAATGGAGCTTTTAAAAAGAATAATTTCAGCTTCAACTGAAGAAGGAGCAGTTATTTTAGACCCTTTTAATGGTTCAGGAACGACAGGAGTTGTGGCTAAAATGCTAAATAGACAATATATTGGCATAGATCAAGAAAAAGAATTCCTTCAATTAACTGAAAGAAGGCTAAAAAATCAAAGTATTTAAATAATCTTCAAAATGACAAATAATATGGGTGTGGAAATTCCAAAGTTTGTGAAATGGGCAGGTGGTAAAGGACAACTTATTGAACAATTTATTCCTTTATTTCCTACAAAATTTAATACATACATAGAACCATTTGTAGGAGGAGGAGCAGTTTTCTTTCACATAATACAAAATTACAAACCCAAAAAAATAATTCTTTCAGATATTAATGAAGAATTAATTAATACTTACAAAATTGTTAAAACAGATGTTGAAAGATTAATTGTAGAATTAAAACAACATAAAGAATATCATTTAGCAGAAGGTAAAAAATATTATTTAACAATTAGAGCAACAAATCCTAATTCTCTTCCTCCATTAGAAAGAGCGGCGAGATTTATTTATTTAAACAAAACTTGTTTTAATGGATTATATCGAGTAAATTCTAAAGGAGAATTTAATGTTCCAATGGGAGCATACAAAAATCCAGATATTGTTCAAGAAGATAGATTAAGAAAAGTTAACAAATTATTAAAAAATGTAACTTTGAAAATTATGTCTTTTGAAAAAGTTTTAACATTAGCAAAAAAAGGAGATTTCATTTATTTTGATCCTCCTTATTATCCTTTGAAAAATAAAAATAGTTTCACAACATATACAAAAGATTCATTTATGGAACCTGAACAAGAATTACTTGCAGAGGTTTTCAAAAAGTTAGATAAAAAAGGATGCTTTGTAATGTTAAGTAATAGTAATACAAAATTTATTAAAGATTTATACAAAAAATTTAAAATTAAAATAGTTAAAGCAACAAGAATGATTAATTGCGATGGAAAAAATCGTGGAAAAATTAATGAAGTTGTTGTAATGAATTATTAGGTGTTAAAATGAAATATTTACAAACATATAAAAAATTAAATCTTAAAGATGAAAAAGAAGTATTTGATTATTTAATCAAAAACTTAAAAGAATCTATTTTTACATGGGATTACTTTGTTGATTTCAAAAAAGCAAAAACAAATATTTCTTTAATTGAAAAAGAATTAAATTTACTTAATTTTTTAATAGGAAAATCAAACTTAGATAAAGAACTAATAGATTTAGTTACTGAATATCCTAAAATTAGAAAAGTTTTACCAATTCTTATCGCTATAAGACAAAGTAAAATGAAAGATTTACAAATAATAGATGACTTTGAAGAATTAGTTTCAGAAAATAAAATTGAATTATTTAATCCAAACAAACAATTAAGCAAAGAACTAAAAGAAGATTTAATTAAATTCTTTGATGAATCTGGATTAAAACAAATTTTCCTAGATAAAAATATTAAGAATGTTGTTGATTATTGTTTTGGTGTTGAAGTTGGTATGGATACTAACGCTAGAAAAAACAGAACTGGAACTTCAATGGAAAGTATTGTTGAAGCAATATTAGAAAAATTCTGCAAAAGTAATAAATTAGAATTTATTTCACAAGCAACACAATCAAAAATAAAAGCAAAATGGAACTTCGATATTTCCTTAGATAAAACAGATAGAAGATTTGATTTTGCAGTATTTAATAAAGTAAAAAATAAATTATTTTTATTAGAAACTAATTTTTATGGTGGAGGAGGTTCAAAACTAAAATCTACTGCAGGCGAATATCAATATTTATTTGATTTCTTAAAAAAACAAAACATTGATTTAATTTGGGTAACTGATGGTGTTGGTTGGAAAACAACAACTAAATCTTTGTTTGAAACATTCTTGCATAACGAATATTTATTTAATATTGAATTAGTTAAACAAGGAGTTTTGAAAGAAATTATACTATGATGATTAAATAAAATGGTAAACGAAAGTATAGAAGAACAAATACGAAAAGATTTATTGAAATCAGGTTTTCCTTTAGAATTAAATGTGGCTTCAATTTTAGAAGACAAAGGATGGAATGTTTTGCAAAATGAATATATTTCAGAAGGAGATCACGAATATGAAATAGACATAATTGCTTTTAAAATATTCGAGGCAGAATATGAGAATATAACATTTAAATTGAGAACTAGATTTATTATAGAATGTAAAAAATCAGAAAAACATCCTTGGGTGTTTTTTATGAGAGAAAAACAAGAATTTGATACGAGTTATAAATTATTAAAAAGGATATCTAATTTTGGAATTAATAGACCTTTTAGATTAAAAAGTAATGGTTCAAGCGAAGATATTAATTTTCTAAAAAATGAAATTGGTTATGATGATTTAAATGTGTTTAAATGGAATAATAAATCTACTAGTTATTGTCAAGCATTTAGAGATCCTAATAAAGAAAATCAAATATATTTTGCAATTAAATCGTTATTACGTAATTTAAAAATTATCCAAAATAAATTGAATAAATCCTTATATGATGGGCAATGGACAGAAATTTTTTTAAACATTGATTTTCCTGTTATTGTTTTAGATGGAAATTTATTCGAATGTTTTTTGAAGAAGGGTGATTTGAAAATAAACTCTTCTTCCGAAATACCTTTCATTACAAATTATGGTGAAACTAATCAAGAAAAAATATTAATTAATATTCTGAAAATTAATCAATTGGAAAATTTTATTGAAAAAGTAGAGCAAGATTCACAAAAATTGTTCGACAAGTACTTGAAAGTAAAGTATGTGGATTCACACAAATTAAGAATGTAATATTTCTTTGAATCACAGTTTTTATAAATGATTTAGATGTGTCTCATGCTTGGTGATTTAATATGGGATTTACTGACAAAGATTGGCAAATGGTTGAAGATCTAAAGCAAGATATGTTAAAAAAATACAATTGTTCTACTATGGATGAATGCATTGCGAAATTGGAGAAAATGTTGAAAAATAAACAAGAAAATCCAAAAATCGAGAACTCACCACCCGTTGAAAACAATGACAACTTTTATAAAATCCAGCCCACTGAAATGTCTATAACAATCGAATTCAAAGGATTGAGACCGTGGAAAGGTACATTGAGCCAAAAATAAATTTTTTTGGTCGTCTTTCATTTTTACTCAGAATGACGACAGAACGCCACAAAATACAGAATTAAACCATATAAACCAGTAACCACTTATAAGTAACAAACAAATAGAAACCT
>JAQUYS010000046.1 GCA_028691765.1 Candidatus Nanoarchaeia archaeon
AAATGTAAAACTTTTTCGTTATGAAGAACACCTTACAAATTTATATTTTGATTAGAAAAAAAGAAAAAATAAAAAAAAGTTGAATCTTTCGATTCATTTCAGACTACTTAGTTAACTGGGTTTACTTTAATGTTGTCTAAACTAGTTACGATAACTTCCATTTCGTCGCCAGTTAAGTCATACATTTTGTAGTTAACTAAAACATTACAAGCAGCTTGAGTTTCGATTGCATCCCATCCAGCTACTAGAACTGCGTTCTCTGCTGAATAAAATTTAATCATTGCTTTTCCTGTTTCGAATGTTTCAGTCATTTGTTCCCAAGTTGGGTTACCCATTAACTCAGCTGCTACAGTGTTAACTGCTGGACCTCCAACTACGATCATTGGTTTTGATCCTAAAGCTGGTGCGTCAATGTCTAAGATACCTACTCCTAAACCTGCTGGGTTAACTACATAAGCGTCTCCAGTTGCTGCTGCTGCAGATACTACTTTAACTGCATTTGGTGGTGCTAAGTAAACGTTGAAGTCTGCTTCACCGAATGGCATGTATAAGTCTAGATACTGATCATCGTCACCATCTTGAACTGCATATGTTCCGAAGTCGTTGATACCATACCAAATTTTGTTACCATCGTTGCTTGCACCTACAAATACACTCGCCGTTAAAGGAGCTGAAATTAACAATTCATCGTTATTGTCTGAGTCTGTTCCAATAGTTACATTCATTGTGAATGCAGTTGAATCAAATTCACTCTGGAAAACACCAGCATCATCTTCTTGAACTGTAATAACTGCTCTATCTGTATTAGCTGTGCCGCCTGTTGCGTTTAATGGAGCTGCAAATTGAACTCTTGCACCACTTTCAGTATTAACTTCAGAGAATACGTTAGTTATACTTGCAACATTTCTATCAGTTACATTTACAACTGCACTACTTTTTCCTAAAGTTCCACCTGATTTCACAGTAATTTCTTTACTAGTCGCTAAATTTTGGAAAGTTGCTTCTTGCGTTTCAGTCGTATTAGTTGCGCCAGTGAATTTATAAACAATTGATACTGGTTTTGAACTAGTTGAAGCTTCTTCAACAATTACAATGTTATTTTTAGCAAGAGTTGCACTTTCATTCACGAAATCTTCTGCCCATTCAAGATCTGCACTAGTCGAATTGTATGCATAAACTTCAAAAGAGAATGTATCTCCATTAACGTTTGTAAACGTTGTAGTTAATTCGTCATCTGAAACAAATGCTAACTTATCTCTTCCTTCTGTAAAACCTGGAACCATTTCAACAAACATAAGTTTGAATCCAAAAACAGGATCAACGAATGAATCTCCTAATTCTAAAAAGTCATAATCTTCATCAAGAGCTTCATTTACAATATCGGTTGCATCAATTACAAAATCAATTTGACTCAATGCGCCAGTTGCATTAGTTAAATAAACTTCCACTCCATCAACCACATTTGAATTAACGTATAACGAATTTGGACTATCTGAAACTTTTCCTAAATCGTACTCTTCACTTCCGATGAATAATTTAGCAGATGCACTTTCACCAGCGATGTTTGAAATAAATACTTCTTGCACATATACTTCAATTCCACCGATAGTTCTAGTATTTCCTTCAACTACTGATCTAGTTTCTCCATTTACAGAAATGTGTACTGTTTCTGTATCTGAATTAGCACCTAATATTTCAATAGTATATGATTTACCATCTATTTCAACAATTAATGGTTCTCCCATAGTTACAGTTTGTGTTAAATCACTTGCATATAAAATAACATTATCTGTAGCACCAATGTTTTTAAAAGTAAATCCTCTTCCAAACATTTCAAAAGATTCGCTGTTATCTAAAGCAGTTACATTAACATCTGTATCGAATGAAACTGTGAAATTCAATAAGTTACTAGGAATTACTAAATTTAATACAGGTTCATCAAAATCTCTTGTTGGTTTAGAATAAGTTAATGTTGCATTAGCTATTCTTATTTCTTGGTCATAATCATATGTTGTACCATCATCATCTTCTAATTCGCCATCTGCTAATAATGTTGGGAAATCATACTTATCTAGTGTTTTAACAAGACCATCTGGGAAATTAAAATCTTGACTAGTTGTATCTTCTAACAAGATTCCGCCTTCAACACTAACTGTTGCTGTACTAGTTCCTGTTGTAGAAACTGGAGTTTTTGCTTCAGCTTGTAAGGAAGCTCCGATGTCAATTGCGCCGATTACGTCTTGAGTTTTAGCCATAGCTCCAACTACAATTGCCCCATTGAATGCTCCATTTTCAACAAATGGTGCAGGGTAATTACTTAAATCTGCTGCTAATGCTCCTGCGAATGTTGTTGCAGTGATTAACGCTGCTGCTCCTAAAGCAACAATTTTTTTTACATTTTTCTTTACGTTCATATAAAAACACCTCGTGTTTTAAACTTAAATTTCTTTACTCTTTTCTCACTCGCTGTCTTAGAATGTCATTACATGCAAAGATTGCATCGGACCTTGGAGAACCAAAGATCCTTTAAGCCTTCACATGCTAGTCATATCTCAAGCCAGCACACCTTTAGCATTGAAAGTATTAATTTCAGTTTATAAAGATTTCTATTCAAAAATTAAATCAAAACTGCCCAATCACAGCAAAGCCCGTATAACCCAAGAATTCCTTAAAATTAGCCTGTTGCCCTTTCACAGTAACAATAAGATTTTACCCTAATCTTAACCTAACTTAAATACCGACAATTCAACCTTATTAGACCCAATTTAAAACATAAACTCCTTTAATACCTAAAAATCCCCTTAAAGAGAACATTTTAATCAAAAAACATCATTAAAAACCACCTAAAACCAAACAAAGAACTTAAACCCCTGTTCAACATTAAACCCACATTTAAAAATATATCTATATTTCCTGTTAACATGAGTGAATTTAAACAAGATCCCAAAGGTTACTTTTTAATAGAACCTAGACCTAGCGAGAAATTACTTTATGCCCATTATTACGATAACAACCATAATTACGTACAATCAATTTATGGTCACACCACTGAAGAAATTTATCACGCAATTATTGCTTTAGATTTAATTTCTTCTTTACAGCATGCTGCTTATCTTGGTTCTGAACTAAGAAAAGCAGAAGAAGCTATGAAAGAAAATAAAGTTTACATTCAAGATGAAGAGTTAAAGTAATTCTTTCTTTAATTAACATTTTTTAAAAACCTATAATATTCTTCCACTCCAAATAAAATCACATTGTTTTTTACCGCTTCAGATACAACTGTGAATTTTTTTGAGTTTAGCATAGAAACAAATTCCGCATTACTTACTACAGTCAAATGTATTTTCAAGGGCAATATCTCTAATTGTCTTTTTAGTACATCTGCATCATTTGAAATCAATAATAAATCCATATCTGAATTTTTAGTCTGCATATTTTTTGCATAAGAACCAAATAAAAGTAAAATAAATTGTTCATTAACTTTTTCAAGTTCAGAGTAAATCAAATGTAAATTTTTATTTTTTAATAAGTTTTCTAATCTTTGTTTTTCCATTAAATAAATGTCATTAGTTAAATTAGATTTAATAGAGATAAAATTAACGTTACTTTGTTTTCTTATATTCAAAGAGTCTTTTAACCTTTCAATAGAAACGTACATTGTTTTGTAATCTATTTTTAGACTTTTAGCCAGGTCATATATTGAAAATTCTTTGTCTTTGTTTTGAATTAAGTAATTCAAGATAGTATATGTATTTTTAGCCATAACGTTATGGTACTTTAACCATGTATATAAATTTATTGATTTATTTGTTTCTTACTTGGAAGAAAATTCTTTTTAGAAACAATTGTTTTGTTCAAATGTTTTTCTAAATCTTCTCTTGCTCGTTTTGCAATACTGCCACCTTCATTGGCTGAAGTTCTACATTCTTCCAAACCTTGCGAATCTTTTATCTTGGTTATTTCCGTAGTGGATTTTTCTCCCAACATTGTGAATATCAATTCTAAGTCCGTCATGTGGTCTCTAAGATTTTGTTTTTGTAATTGTTTAAATTCTTTATATTCACCAATAGTTTTCCCAAAGGTTGCTTTACTGATCTCGTTTGTAAGAATAGCAAATTCTTTTTCGGTTTTAATTTCTCTATTCTTCCACTCGTCTGTGAGTTCTTGTCGAACTGCAATTCCTCTGAGTCGCTTATCTATCCAATCCTTGGGGTAACCTTTGAGTTCATAATATTCTTTTATTCTATCTTGACCTAATTCTGGGTCTTCTATTTCTTGAATTCGTTCATAACCAACTTGCGCTAACCATTGTTTGAATGGTTCTGCTTTTTTTGACGGTATTGATTGAATTATTCTGAAGAGAGATTTTGTGTTAGCACAATCTGTCTCTCTTAATTTACCATCTGGAGCGATTAATTTCAACTGTACACAATTTGTGGACAGTTCAATTCCTGCTTCTAATTCCCTAACTTTTAACATTGCCCAGTAATTTCTTGGATTATTGCTATCGGTTAGTACTTCAATTACATCTACGATAGAAAAATACCATTCATCTTCAAACCAAATTCTACGAATGTTTTTGTTTTCAAACACAATTAGATTACCCATTTTGCCACCTAAGAAAACATACCCTTATTTATTTATAAACTTTGTCCGGACTTGTCCAGTGTTCCAAAACGTTTAATAAGAACATTTCATTCCATTTATTATGAAACCAGAACTTTTAATGCCCGCAGGAGATTTAGAAAAAGCAAAATATGCTATTGCATTTGGTGCAGATGCAGTTTATGCCGGAGTACCTCAATTCTCTTTAAGGGTAAAAGAAAATGAATTCTCCTTAGATCAAACAAAAGAATTGATAGATTACGTTCACAAACAAAAAAAGAAGATATACATCACATTAAACATCTATCCACATAACAATAAGATTGAATCATTTTTAGATTTCTTAGATAAACTTATTCCCTTACAACCTGATGCTTTGATTATGTCTGACCCTGGATTAATTATGTTAACTCAGGAACGTTATCCTAATACCGAAATTCATCTTTCAGTTCAACAAAATAATGTTAATTATGCTTCCGCACAATTCTGGGAAAAAGTTGGAATTAAAAGAATCATTTTAGCAAGAGAACTTTCTTTAAAAGAAATAGAAACTATAAAAGAAAAAAATCCCAATTTAGAATTAGAAATTTTTATTCACGGTGCAATTTGTATTGCTTATTCGGGAAGATGTTTATTATCCAATTATTTAACAGGTAGAGATGCTAACCAAGGTCAATGCGCACAATCTTGTCGTTGGCAATACAAGGTTCTGAAATCGGACAACGGCGAACAGAATTCAGATTTTACAATTAGAGCAACTCCTCGAACACAAAATTCTGAATTTCTTCTTGAAGAAAAACTTAGACCAAATGAATTTATTCCGATTGAAGAAGATTCTAATGGAACGTACCTACTCAACTCCCGAGATCTTTGTGCAATTGATTTCATTGAAGATTTAATGAACCTAAAAATCGACTCATTTAAAGTTGAAGGAAGAAATAAAAGTGTTTATTACGCTGCGATTGTTGCTAAAGTTTATCGTGAAGTTATTGATAAAATATATTCCAACCAACCTGTAGACATTCCAAAATTATTTGAAGAACTTCAGTCTGTAGGAAATCGTGGTTACATTCCTGGTTTTTTATCAAGTGAATTAGGACACAATTCTCAAAGATATGATTCTAATTCTTTAATGCAAACTCATATTTTCGCAGGAATATTAAAAGAGAAAAATAATAACGAAGTTATTTTTGAAGTAAAGAATAAATTAAATCAAAACGATACAATAGAAATAATTTCTCCGAATGAAACAATAATGGTCTCGTTGAAAAATATGACTGATGAAAATAACATTCCATTAAATGAAATTAATCCTGGTGCAGGTTTATTTAAAGTGATTCTAGATAAACCATTAACGTCTAACTTTGCAATTGCAAGATTAGAAGGAAGACAAAAGAGAAATTCGTAAAGTTTCCGGATTTTTCTAAGACAAATATATTAATAACTTAAGTTAAAAAATAATATGGTTGAATATTATTTAGATACTTGTATTTGGTTGAATTTATTCAAAAAAGAAAAACGATTTTGGAAAATAACTAAATCATTTATTGAACAAGCGTCAACCAAAGAAAAAATAATTTTTGTTTCAACTATTGTTTTGAAAGAACTATCTTTTAAATCTCAAAGCAACTTTAAAGATATTCTTATTTTTTTTAAATTACAGAAATATGTTAAATTAATTAAAACAACTCCTGAGGATTATGATTATGCAAGAAATTTAGAAACAACAGATAAATTTAGTTTAAGTTTTTATGATTATTTGCATATTGCCCTCTCAAAAAGATTAAATTGCGTGTTAGTTACAAGAGATAGAGAATTAATTAAAACAGCTACTAAATTTATAATTTGCAAAAAGCCTGAAGAGTTAATCAATTAATCTATTAATTTTCTCAACATCTTTAAATGATTTGATTTGAGAAGACAATTTTTGTCTAATTTCTCTAACTTCTTTAACTGAATTTTTTTTACTAGAAATTATTCCTAAAATATCATCTAAAATTAGTTTTCTTACTGCATCACGAATTACATCAGATCGATTAGAATATATTCCTGTTTGGATTAATTCATCAACTTTTTGTATTAAACCTTGTGATAATCTTATTTGAATTGTATCCATTACCATTGTAATGCTTTTGTATTACGAACAAATATATAAATCTTTTCTTAAGCTTCCCGTAAATTTTACGGGTTTTTCAGAGAAAGTTATTTTAACAAGTAAATATAAATTAAAAACAAAAGTTTTAAATAATACTTACATTTAATGTAAGTAAAATGGGAAAAGAAAGTAAAGAAGAAGAAATTTTAAAACTCTTCTTCGAAGAACCGACTAAACAATGGCATTTTAAAGAAATTAAATTGTTAGTTCCTATTGCAGATAACAAAATAAGTCGTTGGTTAAAACAATTCATAAAAATGAAATTAATAATAAAAATAAAACCTCAAAATAAGATGCCACATTATGTTAGTAATTACGAACATCCAGAATATCAAAATAAGAAAAAAGTTTTTGCGATGAAAACATTTTATGAATCTGGATTCCTAAATCATTTATCAAACCTAGCTAGCCCGACAATTATTTTATTTG
>JAQUYS010000047.1 GCA_028691765.1 Candidatus Nanoarchaeia archaeon
GCTGAGCCGTTGTACCCCGGAGACGAGCGCCGCCTGTTCGGTGAAGCTCTCGTCCCTCTTTTTGTGGCCATGTATGACGCGGTCAATGATGCAGCCCGTCAGAAAATGCTCAGGTATGCCCGGGGATCTGTGCTCGACGCGCTGGGCGAAAGGGCTAATGTGCCGAGGCAAGAACCGGTACCGGCCAAGACCACCCTCCGCTTCTCACTGGACTCACCGATCGGAGAGAATGTCGTCATAACGGCCGGCACCAGAGTGACAAGCGATAACAGCCGATACTTTGCGACCGACACGACCGTCGTGATGATGGCCGGGAGTACCAGCGTCACAGCGCAGGCCACCAGCACCGACGGCGGCGAGATATACAACGGCATACCTATCGGGGCGGTCAACGTCATCGTCGACCTGATCCCGTATGTGGACAGTGTGGAAAACATCACAACCACAGCCGGGGGCAGCGACGAAGAAAGCGACGACAGCCTCCGCGAGAGGATCCGGATCGCGCCGTCAAAGACATCGACGGCCGGCCCGGTCAACGCATACAAATACTGGGCAAAATCCGCGGATCCGACGATCTCGGACGTAGTCATCATGAGCGAAACGGAAACCATAACCCGCACGCTCCAAGTCTCCGCAGAGAAGGCATACAAGGGCGGCAGCCGCCTGCTGGCTGGCACCCTCGTCGTTTATGCCTCTGGCAGCACAACACCAGCAGCGTCGCCGGCAGACTACACGGCGGCGTATGAGGATGAACTCCTCACGATAACACTGGCGCCCGGCGGTGCTCTGGCTGAGGCCGAGGAAATCGACATCAAGATCGACCAGACCATGGACGGCCGGGTGAAAATTGTGCCGATCTGCTACGGTGGCGTCATCCCGAGCGAGGGGATCCTCGCCAAAGTCCTGCAAATATGCAGCTCTGACGACGTGCGTCCTCTTACTGATTATGTCATGGTGGAGGCTCCTGGCATCCAGAACTACGACATAGAGCTGAAATACTACACCACGGCCGCCGACGAGAGCAAGGCCATCGAAACCATCGAAGGATCCGGCGGCGCCATCGACCAGTACATCTACTGGCAGGACTCCGCGCTCGACCGCGACATCAACCCCGACAAGCTGCGCGCGCTGATCCTTGCGCCGACATGGGCCGACGGCCTGACCGGCGCGGTGCGCGTCGACGTCATCAAGCCGGCGTTTACCGAATTGACAGCGACAACGGTGGCCAAACATAGCGGATCCCTCGTGGTGACTCATGAGGTGATCGTATGATGCGGCTATCCAACGCAGACATCATGAAGCTGATCCCGGGCTTCATGAGGGACGACGAGGCCGTCGAGGCTCTGGCCAAAGCAGTCAACGAACTGGTCACAGGGCCCGGCGGGAAAGTCGGCCAGCTGCGCGTATGGGATAAGATCGACGAGCTCGGACACGCGGAGCTCGACGAGCTGGCGTGGGAGCTCAATGTGGACTGGTACAGCTCAGCCCTCGAGCTCGAGCGCAAGCGTGAGACGATCAAGGTGTCCGATCAGGTTCATTCCAAACGAGGCACCAAATGGGCCGTCGAGCAGCTTGTCGGGGCCTACTTCGGCAGCGGCTACGTCTCGGAATGGTTCGACGCCGGGTACCCGTTCGACCCGTCCCCCTTCCACTTCATCGTATTGACAGCAAAGGGGGACATGACCGACGCGGTTTTTCAGGAGTTTATACGGATCACCAAGGAAGCGATCAGCGCGCGGTCGAAGCTCGACGGCGTGTTCTACCTGAAGGAATACAACGCGCTGGTTATTTGCCAGAAACAAACGAGCTCGCACCTTTTTGGTTTTAAGCGGTGCGGAACAAAACCCCGGAGGGCGTGGGTCGGGGCCATCCGGGAAAATGGCGCCATCGCGAGCAGGGAGCGCACGGCGTATCTCTATGAGTTCCCGGAGCTCGGCATCAAGGCCGGAACATACCCAAGGACGGCGACCGGCGGCTCACTGATAACCCGGGAGGCCGCGGCATTGTATACCGTCCTCCCCTATCGCTTCAGCTTCATGCGGTGCGGGACTCGCCGATGCGGCCAAGTCTAAGAAAAGGAGGATTAAGACATGGCATTTTATACCACCAACTTCCTCGCCAACCGGCGCAACCAGTGGATGAAAAGCATCCAGTCGATACAGGTGCAGGTCGGCAGCGTATGGCATACCGGGGACATTCAGAAAAAGGCTGTAGAGGGCGACTCCGTCGTGATCCACGCCGTTTTCAGTTCCTTGCACACGGTAGCCGCCACCATCACACGATCGCGCGTGCTTGACGTCAGGGGCGAGGTTGCGGCTGAACAGGCCGAAAATATCACGAAGGTCGCCGGACAGGGCGCAATGATCCGACTCGTCCTGCCCATCCGCGAACCTTAAAGAGAGGTGAAAACAACACATGTATCAGGCAATCGAATGGAAAGACGAGATCGTCGACCAGCAAACCGGCGCCATCATCCAAGAGGGCACCCTCCAGAGCGCCGCAAACTTCAACACCGGAGAGCACGGGACTGAGGACGCGCAGGTGGCCTTTGCCATCTTCCTGCAAGCATTTTTACAGATCGACCGGCTCAACAAGGCCAACGACGCGAATTACGCGGCCGAGTTCCTCAACGAGGTGAAGAACGTCACGCTCAACAACACCAGCCCGATCAAGGTATTCAACAACAGCCAGATCACCGTCGCCCTCACGGCAGCCAGAAAGACGCTCAACTATGACGTCAGCTGGGAGGTCGTGAGCTCGACCGGAAACGTGGGTGATGTCGTCGTCAGCGACAAGCAGCTGAACGGCTTCAAAATCGCATATGACGGCAGCGCGAGCTCCGTCACTCTGAAATTAAGGATTAAAGGAGGTATGCTCGTATGAGTATGCAGGTAATCGAAAAGAACCAAGGGCCGAAAATCGCCTACGAGGAGAACGGCACCAAGGTGACGCTCGAGGACGACGAGCTCATGCTCAACGTCTCGAAATATCAGCGCGACTGGCCGGTGCATATTGACATATGCAACAACCGCGACAAGCAGCTGATCATAGGCACCGGCGAGGGCCTCTACTATGTGGCGCAGTTCGACATCCCGGCCGCCCAGTACACAGAACCGGAAACCGAGGAAGATATTCCGGAGCCCATCCCCGTCAATATGGACGACGTGGTGCTGACGCTCTGGAGTTTAGACAACCCGGTGCCGGTAATCGAATAAGGAGGACAATGCAATGGCAAATTATGACTTATCCAATCTGGCCCTCAAGGCGGTATGCCCGGGCAACTCCATCCTTCTGGACAACAAGGGGCTGCCGAGCGTCATGGTCAGGATCCCGAAGTTCAAGATCTCGGACGTGATCACCGGCGGGAGCAGCAGCACGCACCCCGCCTTCATTGTGAACGGCGTGGAAGTTCCGGAAATCTACATTTCCAAATTCCAAAACGTCGTTTTTGGCGGCAGGGCCTACTCGCTGCCCGGCGAGGATCCTGCGGTGTCGCTGAACTTCGACACAGCCCGGACGTATTGCGAGGCCAAGGGCGCCGGCTGGCACCTCATGACGAACGCCGAGTGGGCTGCGATCGCCCTGTGGTGCCGCAAAAACTCGCTCATGCCGAAGGGTAACAACAACTACGGCAAGGACACCACTGAGAGCACCTACGTCGTGATCCCGACGTCCACAGACGGCGCGAACACCGGCCGAGTGGCCACTGGAACCGGCCCCATAACATGGAGCCACAACGCTCAGCTCAATGGCATATGGGACTTGAATGGCAACGTGTGGGAATGGGTCGGCGGCTATCGTACCAACAACGGGGAGATCCAGATCCTCCCCAATAACGACGCAGCTGACGCAGACAACCCGCAGAATGTCGACAGCGCCAAATGGAGGGCGATCCTTCAGGACGGATCACTTGCCAACCCGGGAGCAGCCAATACCCTGAAATGGGACTACACGGCAGATCCCGGCACCGACTCAGCTTCAAAAGCGTTTCGCCTGAATACGACCGTACAATACCCGCAGAGTGTAGAGGCTCCATATGGTGCTCAGACCTTCGAGTCATTAACACCGGCCGGAGGAGTTACGGCGCCGGAGATCATGAAAGCGCTCGCCCTGTTCCCTGCCGACGCAGGCGACCACGGTGGCGATTATTTCTATATGCGGACGCTCGGAGAGCGCCTCGCGTGTCGTGGGGGCGGCTGGTACCACGGGTCGAGCGCTGGTGTGTTCGCTCAGTACGGCAACGATCCCCGGTCGAATGTCAGCACGTCCGTCGGCTTCCGCTCCGCTTTTATACCGGGAATCTGAGATCTGAAAATCTGGTAATCTGACAGGGGCGCCCCATCCAAAGGGCGCCCCTCCATTTTGAGGTGAACAAATGGCCGATTTTATACTTCAACAAAAGATCAACCGCATGATCCTGAAATCGACGCCCCGCATCATGAACATGAAAAAGCCCGAGAAGTTCGTGCTCGGCGCTTCGATCAGGGAGAGCGAATACAGGATCCTGCGGCTCACCATACTCGGGAACAAAACCCGAGAAAGCAAGAGACCGTACCAGAAGGAGATCGACGCAGAGCTCGACGTTCTGCGCGCCTTTATTGATATTGCGGTCGCGCCGGAGGCGCGGCTTATTTCCACGGGTGTGCATGAGGAGTGGTCGAAAGAAATCAACGAGATCGGCAGACTCCTCGGCAAGTGGATAAAATCCACGAGCTAAAGCGCCCCGCGGGGGATGCGCCGAATAATCGAGCGCCTCGCGTATCGTGGGGGCAACTGGAACAACGGGTCGAACGCTGGTGTGTTCAATCTGAACGGCAACAATCCCCGGTCGAATGTCAACACGAACATCGGCTTCCGCTCCGCTCTGGCCTGCACTGTTAGAAGCCCGCCGCTCAAGGGCGCGGGACAACGCAAAGGTCAAAGGGGCGCATCTCCCTACTCCTGAGAAAACAGGGGCAAAAGATTGAATTGCCATGAAGGCAGGCGCGCCGGCACATGCCGGGCTCGGAAGCTACTAAACCAACAGCAGTCTCCGGGCATTGCCACGCATGGCGTTATTGTGAGGGACAGAAATGGCGAAAATAGCAAACATTTTCAAAGAGCTTTACAGCTGGGATAACCTCTATAACGCATATAGAGAGGCAGCTCGGGAGAAGTGGTTCAGGGACGACGTGGCGCGCTTCACGGCGAACCTCGAGGAGAACCTGATCCAGCTCCAGAATGAGCTCATATGGCACACTTACAGGGTCGGCCGGTACCGCGAGTTCTACGTCTACGAGCCCAAAAAGCGCTTGATCATGGCGCTGCAATTCAGGGATCGGGTGGTTCAGTGGGCCATATACCGGCAGATCAACCACATTTTTGACAAGCAATTCATTTATGACTCTTATGGCTGCCGGGTGGGAAAAGGAACCCACCGCGCAGCTGACCGCCTTCAATACTGGATGCGGGCAGTCGACAGGAAGCCGGGCGAATGGTATTACCTGAAGCTCGACATCAGCAAGTATTTTTACCGGGTAGATCACCGGACGCTCATGGACATCCTGCTGCGCAAGATTGACGACGAGGATCTCCTCTGGCTGCTCCGGACGATCATCAACTGCGAGCACACAGCCTTCGGCCTGCCGCTGGGCCTGAACCCTGACCAATGCGACAAAGCTGACCGGCTCATGGAGGTCGGGATGCCGATCGGCAACCTGACGAGCCAACTGTTCGCGAATATCTACCTCAACGAGCTCGACCAATATGCAAAGCACGAGCTCCGGCTCCGGTACTATGTCAGGTACATGGACGACGTGATCATCCTGCACCCTGACAAGAAGTACCTCCACGAGGTAAAGGACAGGATCGAGACATTCCTCAACGAGGAGCTCCGGCTTCACCTGAACGACAAGACTGCCATCCATAAAACGAAGGCCGGCATCGAGTTCGTCGGCTTCCGGATATTTCCGACGCATCGGAAGTATAAAAAGAAATCGCTGCGCAAGCTCACGAAAAGGCTCCAGTATGTGGCCAAGGAATACGCAGCCGGCAACATGGAGCTCGACAAGGTGAACGCCACCGTTCAGTCCTACTATGGAGCGATGCAACACTTCAACAGCTACGGCCTGCGCCGTAAGTTATCAGAAACGGTGGTATTTCAAAGAACATCACCAGAAAGCGAGGGATCCGACAATGCACAAAACTGAAGGAGGTGGAAGTCTATGTCAGACATAAGCACAGTAATAGCGATCCTGGGCTGCGCGCTATCTATCACCGGCTTCTACATAGGACGGGTGACAGCCCACAAAACCGAGGGAAAGGAGTCAGGAAGTCTGGCCAAGGACATCGAATACATCAAGGACAGCGTCGAGCGCATCGAGACAAGGTTGAACGATGACGTCAAGCGTCTGGAGGGCCGCTGCGATGAAATGAGCAAGCAGATGGTCACTATATCCGGAAACGCATCCAAAGCCTACGAGTCCGCTAAAATGGAACACAACCGGCTCAACGAGCACCTCGAACGTGACCACGGTCAAACCGTCGTCAGAACGCGAGGTTTATCAAACGATTAAAGGAGGAAAAGAAATGGACATGATCAACATTACCCCAATAGTCAACGCGGTAATCGCCATCATCGCAGCAGTGGCCACGGCCTTTTTGGTGCCATGGATCAGGAGCAAGACCACAGAACAGCAGCGCAAAGAGATCGGCGCATGGGTAAAGATCGCCGTCGCAGCTGCCGAGCAGCTCTATCTCGGCGCAGGTCGAGGATCTGAAAAGAAGGAGTACGTCCTTCAGTTCCTTGCAAACAATGGGATCGCCGTCGACGTGGACACCATTGAGGCCATGATCGAGGCGGCCGTCCAGCAGCTCAACAGTGAGATCGGGCTTATCATCGAATAACGGAGGCGAGAAGCATGAGCAGGAGGCGAAAAAACTCCAAGAAAAAGAAATTTGAG
>JAQUYS010000048.1 GCA_028691765.1 Candidatus Nanoarchaeia archaeon
TTATTTTTGGTGAATGGGATATAATTATAAAAGTTAGTGTGGAAAATTCAGAAGAGTTAGCTGCAATAATTATGGATCATCTTAGAAAATTATCAGGAGTAAGGTTAACTAGTTCTTTAATAGTTGCTAGATAAGAGGTGAAAAAATGCCTTTAGATTTGTCGGTTAAATGCGCAAAATGCGGTAAAAGAATGGATGGTTCTGAAATGAGAGCTCTTCCAGAAAGTAAGGGATTTGTCTGTAGAAGTTGTTATGGGAGTACTGATGGTTTAAGAAATGTTGATTCTCCTCATATGAATTCAGCACCTCATAAAATGATTGATGAAAAACCATTTTTCGAGAAAAGAGAATTTATTTGCGATAAATGCAAATATAAATTTTCAAGAAATGCTGATGCGATTGTTGTTAAATGTCCTTACTGTGGCAGTGAACGAGTGCACGAACGAATTGAAGACTCCGCAGATAATTTGTTAAAACATAGCGAATTTTAATTTTTTTCCCTTTAAAAGAGATATTTTCTTATTTTTTAGCGCAAATTTTATATATTTGTTCTGTTTTAAAATGTCTGTTTCGCAGAGGTTATGTATTTGGAAAATAGAATTGTTGTGTTGACTGGTTATAAATCGTTCACATTGAGCAATGCTTTTAACAATAGATTTAATCATATGAGACTTAAGAATATTGGTACTTCTGAATTCAATAAATATTCTTTTAATTTTATTGCAGGATAAAAAATCTTGTTATTTTAACCAGAGTAAATTTGGTGTATGAAATTATCTTTTGAAGAATGTTTGTATTGTTTAAGTTTATTTTTACTTCTTGAGTTAATGTTGTTGATTCTCCTGTTAAGGAAACGTATTCTAAATTAATACTTATGATGTTTTCACCAGGTAGAAGATCCTTTCCTTTTATTTGGATTTCGAAAAGTTCTTTTGGATTTAATGTTTCTAGAAGTATATTTTTATTGAATAATTTTCCATTTACATTTAAGGTTGCATTAGTTGGAGATGAATAAGAATGTTTATGTATTTCAAAAATTAGATTCTTTGTTGAATTGTAATTAATTTCTTCAGGGGAAGTTATATTTTCTATGGATACATTTATTTCGTCAATTATTGCGTATGTTAAGAAATGTTGTTCTGAACTTTGTGAATATGAAATAGTTAATTTATCAGTTATTGTTCCAACTTTGGCTGTATTTATTTCTAAATCGAACTTAGTGTCTTCAAGAATATCTTTGCATAAATTTTCAGAACATATTTTTAATTTAATATTTGTGGGATTTTGTTTGGAATTTAATATACAACTTACTTCTTGGTTCGAATATTGCATTATTTTTTGAGGAATTTCACAAGTTAAAATATATTTTTGGGTTGGTTTAATTTCTTCATTTTGAGCATAGATTAACATTGATTGTTCATCATATATTTTTTCGTTTTTAGATGATTCAAATGTTGTCGTATATTCATATTCGTTTGAAGAATAATAATGTATGGGGAAAGTGTATAAATAATTTTGATTTAAATCTTCGTCAACTTTTAAAATCCAATAAATCTTTTTTTCTTCATTTGGTTTTAATAAAATTAATTTTTGTGGTTCTGCGATAATAGATATTCCTGTGGTTTGAGCCAAATTTGGTTTTTCAATAATGTAAAAGGCATTTTTATTTTTTAATGTAGCTATTAAAACATTATATGAACCGAATCCAACTGAACTTTCTTTTACTTCTAAAGAGATATCTAACAGCTCTTGAATTTGATTTGTTTTTTTAACTATGTTTGTTTCGAAAATTAATTTGGAAGGATTTAATTCGAATCCACTACCTAATGCGCTGTAAGATATTGATTTTTGTTCTCCATCCACTTCTTTAGAAAAAACTATATGTGTTGCATCTACAAAACCGTATTGGGAGTAGGTTACATCGAAGGGAACCCATCCAAATTCAGGAAAATAAACTTCTGCCCATGCGTGATTTCCCCATTCTGTGTTGAATAGTTCGGAATTTGTATATGCGATTCCTGCTACAAATCTCGTAGGAATTCCTAATTCTCGATTTAATGAAATGAATAAATTTGTGAATTCGTCACAGGCTCCTTTTTTGTTTTCGAATGCCCATGTTGATTGTAAGTTTTGGTCTGAAATGTATACATCCAAACTATATTCTAAATGATTTGAAACGAATTTTGCTAATTGTAATTCTAATGAAAATAAATCTGTTTCTCCTTGTGCTAATTCTTGTGCTTTTTGTTTTATTTGATTATTTGTATTTATTGTGTTTGTGAATTGAGTGTATTTATTTAATTCAGGCGGAATATTTTCTAAGTGAAAATTTACTTTTTGGGTTATTTTTGGATGATTAAATTTATTTTGTATTTCCCAAAATGCATAAATTTGAAACGTGTCTGTTGTTTTAGGATTAGTCCATTTGAATGTTTGTGAAACTTCATCAGTTGTATGTATTGCTTTGTCTGCGATGTATGATTCTGAAAGAATTTTTTGTGTGGTTGATGGTTTAGGAAAATAATGTAATTTTGTTTCTAAATAATCTATGTCTGGCGAGGATTTTGTACTAGTTAATTCTATATTTGCAGTTAGAGATTGCGTTAGATCCAATGTTTGATATTGATTGGGAGTTTGTGCAAGAACTAGTGTAGATGATAATATTAAAAGAATCATTAATAGAGGGAGTTTGTATTTCATGGTTTTGTTTGAGTTTGTTTGTTTAAATAGTTTTTTATTGGAATGAGAATAATGTTTTTTGTACTTTTTGCTGTTCTACAGTATCTAATGTTTTCCAACTTTGTCTTATGAAATTGTTTTTCTTTAATTCATTTAAATGATTTTCAACACATAATCTTGTTGTTTTGTCGCTAGGATATCCTGAACCTAATTTTATGTTTAAGGCTTTCTCCATTTTTTGTATTTCATTATCTCGAGTAACTTTTGCGAGTATTGATGCTGCTCCAACTACTAGGTAATTTACATCTGCTTTGAATTCTGCTTTTATGGGAACTGGTTTTTTTAGATTGGATTTTATTTTATTTACATATGTTTCTTTGTTCTTCGCGGGAAGGTCTACAATTACTTCTTTGAAATTTAGATTCGCCATTAAATTAATTAGTTTGGATGATGTTTCTGCTTCCAACATGTTTAAGGAGGAGGTTTCTGAACGTACGTGTTCATCTATTTGTGTTGGAGAAATTATTAATATTTTAAAATCAAACTTGTTTGTAATTATACTGTATAGTTCATCTCTCTTCTTTTTCGTTAATAGTTTGGAGTCTTTTACTCCTATTCGTTTTAGAAATGGTTCGTCTTGTGGTTTGATTGCTACTATTGCCATAACCATTGGTCCTAAAACTGGTCCTCGTCCTGCTTCATCTATTCCCCCAAGCATACACTTTTATATTTGTAGAAGTATATTAAAGTTTTGATTAGATCATCTTTCTAAAAATAATCTTTCTTTTTTAAGAACACAATAAAGAACACCTACTTGGTCATCAATTTCTACAAAATCAGGATTTTTCTGAATGCTTTGAATGCCTATGTTTTGTCCGGACAATCCTATGTTGGTGTTAATGGTTGAATGAATTGGTTCTTTGTTGGCAAATATTCTTTTAATGGTTGGTTGTTTATAAAAATCTCCACCATCAAAAAAGGCCATTCCTAAAGCTTTTTCCCCTAAATAAGATGCTATGATTAAAGGAGTTTCTTTTGGGGAATGATCAAATGCATTGTACACAGCATCGTTAAGGAAGAAAGAAATCCAATCAAATTGATAAACTCCTCCTTGTGGAGAATATAATGGGACTTTGTAATATTTGCCTATGTTGGAAATTGTTGAATGAATAATATCATAAAACGAAATTTCTACTATTTTTGAGAGATGTTCTTTATCTTGTTTTGAGTATTCTGCTAATGCAGGATAAACATTATATTTAATGAATAGATCTCCTTCTGTTTCAGCGCCTAAAGTGGATATAAATTGTTTAGATGGTTTGAATATGTTTTTAAAATGCATTTTGATGAAGATTTAATTTGAAATATAAATTTAATCTTTTGATTGTTCTTTTTTATAAATAGCCTTATAAAGCAAACATGGATTTCAATTTAAATGGTTAAAATTAAAGATCAAGATTTTAGAGAAATTATTATTAAAGATTCGTATAATAGGCGAGCTTTACAATTTAAGAATGACATTATTAAATATTTGAAAAACTTCGGGCTTACTGAAGATGATGTGGAAATTCCTTTAGAAAGCAATGCTATGCGAAAAGTTCAAGCTTCCGCATCTTGGTATATGTTAGAACACCATTTATTTTTTAGTTACAATGGTGCAGCTAAATTTGTTGAAAATATGGCTATGGTGAAACAAGTCATAATTTATTTTCTTGAACAGTTGATGAATGACGAAATTAGTGAAGAAGAATTCTTGGAAAAATTTAGAGAAGATCACGATATTATTGAACAGAGAAAGAATGCAAGAAAAGTTCTTGGTGTGCATGAGGATTCGTTAGATTTTGATGAGATTCATAAAAATTACAAAAAACTTTCTAAAAAACATCATCCAGATATGCCTGAGGGAGATACTGAAGAGTTTAAGAGAATTAATGTTGCTCATAAGATTCTGAAGAAAGAATTGAATTTGTAATTATTTGAGTAATTCTTCTACGATTTGTTTTAACTCTTCTTGATTTTTTGTTGAACTTATTTTATCTCTGGCTTTTGGTGCGCCACAAACTCCTTTTATGAAATGTTGTGCTTGTAATTTTTGATGTAAGAATGGAATTTTATGTTTTTGAGCTAAGTCTAAATATCTTTGAAATGCTTTGTTTCGTTCAGCTAAAGTTAGTTCAGAATATTTTCCTGTTTTTAAGAAGTCATTTATTTGTTTGAAGATGAATGGATTTCCTGAAGCTCCACGCCCAACAGCGATGAAGTCTGTAACTGCTAATTTGCATTCTGCATTCTGCACATCAGTTACATCTCCGTTTCCAACTACTGGAATTGTTAGTGCTTGTTTTATTTCTTTTATTTTTTCCCAGTCCGCTTTACCTGAATATCCTTGTGAAGCATATCTTCCATGAATTGTTATGAATTCTACTCCTGCATTTTGGCATTCTTTTGCAACTTCGAGTCCTGTGTAGTGTTCTTCATCCACACCTAAACGTATTTTAGCAGAAACTGGAATTTTTACAACGCGTTTTATTTCTTTAATTATTTCTCCGCATTTTTTTGGATTTAAGAGTAATGAACTTCCTGCTCCAATTTTCATGACTTTTTTTGCTGGACAGCCCATATTTATGTCGATTAGTTCACAAAATGGTTCGATTATTTTTGAAGCTTGAACAAAATCTTCAATTTCTGATCCAAATAATTGTATGGAGAATGGTTTTTCATTTCCGCGTTTGAACATTTCTAAAGTTTTTTTATTGTTTTGTAATATTGCTTTACAACTTAGTAGTTCTGTGCAAGTTAATCCTGCTCCATATTCTACACAAAGTTCTCTGAAGGCAATATCTGTTATTCCTGCCATAGGGGCCAAGAAGGCTTTAGTTTTAAAATTCATAGTTTTAGAAAAAAGAAAGAATATTAAAATATAACTAAAATTATACTTCGTATCCGTTTAAAAAAGCGGCCTCTTCCGCGCTTATTTCATCGTTTTCAAGTAATTCTTCTGTTGGAGCCAATAATTCGTCTAGTTCTTTTTCCCAAAATTGTTTTTCAACCATAACTATCACCTCATCTAATTTTTTGATTTAGAAGTATATAAATGAAATCAAACTCTTTTCCATAAAGTTTAAAAGATAAACTACACTTGAGTAATTATGAACGTATTTAATTGTAATATTCCGGATTGGTTTATGGGTATTGATATAACTCTTGAACTTTTGTTTGTTTTTGTCACTTTAGCTATTGCTTTTTCAGCTTATAAGGCATATAAAGTAATTAAACAACGAGAAGTTCTTCTTTTTGGGATTGCATTCTTTTCCATGGCAATAGGATATTTACAAGAAGTCATTTTTAATAGTTCTCAAATGTTTGGATTTAATAGTTCTAATTTGAGTCCTTTGATAGGTCCTGTAGCCCATAGTTTGAACTTAGGGTTCTTTGTTGGATTAATTCATATGGCGATGTTTATTTTAGGTTTATCTATTTTAGTTTATATTATATTGCCTAAGCGTAATAAGAAATTATTTGGAATAATTGCAGGTCTTGCTTTTATTGGTTTGTTTACTAGTGAAAATATTTTATTAACTTCGTTTTTAATAAATTCCTTGATGTTGTTTGCTTTAACATTACATCATTATCAATTGTTTTTAAGGAAAAAAACGGAATCGTCTTTGTTTAACTTTATTGGTTTTGGTGCAATATTTTTAGGTCAATTCCAATTAGCGATGGCAACTACTTTTTCGTTGTTGTATGTTGCTAGTCATATAACTACTTTATTTGGGTTTATATTGTTGTTATTAAATTTGATACGAGTACAGAGAAAATGAATAAACGAAGAAGTAGGGTACAAATAATTTTTGACATTCTTAATTCAATTAAAATTAAAGGTGGAACTATTAAGCCAACTCATTTGCTGTACAAATCAAATTTATCTCACAATATGATGAATGAATATTTAATTGAATTAATCGGTAAAGAATTTGTTACTGAACATCTTGCTAAAACTGGAAAAATGTATTCTCTCACTCGGAAAGGTTATGAGTATTTATCTGAGTATGATAAGGTTCAAAGATTCATGGATTCGTTTGGTTTGGATGAATTGTGATTGAATTTTTATTTTATGGTTTTTCTGCGAGCACGTTAACTTGAAAGTTTGCCTTATTTTTAATGGCAAACCTTTTTAAATGAACTCTAACTTCCTGTCTCTATCCCTAGCGGGATAGAGCAGCCAGGAGTGCTCGCAGGGCT
>JAQUYS010000049.1 GCA_028691765.1 Candidatus Nanoarchaeia archaeon
TCCTGAAACTCTATATGTTTCTCCTTGTAAGATTAATTTATCTCCTACTTGGAATTTGTAATCATCATTATTTGCGAGAGAATTTCCTAAAACAATTTTATTGGTGGAATCTTTTTCAAACATGACTCCATCTTCTAATTCAATACCACTATATTTCATTAATATTTGGTCTTCTTCTCCACCTGGCATTGAAGCAACGTAACCATAAATATCTATATTTCCTTTTGTTAATATGGCCATTTGAATGTATCTCGGGATTACGTAATCGACATCATGAATTCTGGAGATTATAGAAACATCGTGGTCGGTTAAGGTTCCATAGTTAGTTGTTCCTGGCGGACCAAAACTTACTCCTGCATTCTGAACTGTTAACGTGTTTACACCTAATCCTGCAAATTGGTCGTTTATTGCATCTTGCATTCCTTGTCCTAAACTTATTAGAGCTACAACTGCAGCAATTCCTGTAAATATTCCTAATAGAGTTAACCAACTACGTAAACGTCTAGAAAGCATGTGATTGAATGCTATTTTGAATGCTTCTATTAGATTCATAATTTAGTCCTATAAAAATAAAAAAATTAATTTATTTTTTTCTTTTTTGGATTTTTTAGTTTATATATATAATATCCAAGTCCCGCAATAACTATTAAGAAAAATATCGTACCAAAAGAAATCCCACTTTTTCCATTTTTATGTTCTAATATTTTTACTGGAACGTTGAATGTTTGTTGATATTCTTCGTTATTTTCATCTTTGAAGGTTGCTTTGATAACTAATTCATATTGTTCTTTTTTAGAATCTATTTGAAAATCTGTTGTTCGATAATCGTCTGAATCTAAATCTCCTATGTAACTTTCTGATTGAGAAACAATTTTGTAATCTTCAGATGCTTGAACTTCAATGTCTAAAAATTTTAAATCATTTATTCCTTTGTTTATTGATTTTATACGTATTAGTTCTCCTGGGTTAACTATTTCATCTATGTGCTCTGAAACTATTTTTAATTCAGGGGATGCACTTATTACAACGCCAATTATGGTTTCTTGTTCTTGTAAATTTCCTTCATCATCATAAAATGAGATTAATAAAGGTAGTTTGTAATATCCTGGTGTGGATGTGGGATATGTCGCTAAGTTAAATGAAACTTTTGTTAATTCTCCTGGCTTTAATAATGAAACTTGTTTTTCACTTGCACTATTCATTGGTACAAATGGTAAATCGGTTGCAGTGGTTGTTTCTAAATCTAATTTTAGTTTTAATTCTCTAAATACTACGTTTGCAGAATTTTTTATTGTTAGTGTTAGTTCTGTTTCTTCTCCAGGAAGTACTTGTTCAGGTGAAAGTTCTACTTGATTTATTCCTAATGTTGCTTGTGAATCTTTTACTTCTATTGAAAGTTCTCTTGTCATCCACAAATCGGAATTTTTATCTGGAGTGTATCTTACTTTTAATTTATTTGTTCCTATTACTGCATTTGAATCCACTTTTAATTTGAAATTCGTTATGTAGCTATCTTGAGATTTTATTATCCCTAAATTTTTAATTCGGTCTTGGTCTGAAACAGCCTCAAAAGGAAAGGAATCCAGTATTTCTAAAACCGCATCTTGTGCATCAATAGAACCATCATTTTCTATTTGCACATATACGGTTACATATTGTCCTGGTTGTGCAGGAAGAGGTTCATATCTTGTTAAAGATAGTTCTAGTTGTGTTGATTCCCAAGCATAAACTCCTTGTAAGGAAATTAATGTTAAAATCAAACCTAAAATTAAAAATATTTTTTTGTTCATTTTTTTCACCTTTGAATGTTATTTTTTATGTTTTATTATTTGTCCGTCACTCAAAATTTCTATTCTTTGAGCAACTTTTGCTAAATCTTCATCGTGAGTTACCATTACGATTGTTTTTCCTTCTTTATGAAGTGTTTTTAAAAAATCTATAACTTTATCTCCCGTTTTACTATCTAAATTTCCTGTTGGTTCGTCAGCTAAAATTACTTTTGGATTTGTTGCTAATGCTCTTGCTATTGCAACTCTTTGTTGTTGTCCGCCAGATAATTCATTTGGTTTGTGATTTTGTCTATCTTCTAGTTCTACCATTTGAAGTAATTTTTTAGCTATTTTTTCTCTTTGTTCTAAAGAGTAGTCTTGAAATATTAATGGCAAAACAATATTTTCTTTTGCGGATAATGTGTTTATTAAATTGAATTTTTGAAATATGAAGCCTATTGTTTTTCCTCTTATCTGTGCTAATGAGGATTCGGACATATGTGAAATATTTTTGCTATTTAATTCGATAACTCCACTGGTGGGGATGTCTAAACAACCTATTAAATTCATTGCTGTACTTTTTCCCGCACCTGATTTTCCCATAATTGCAACAAATTCTCCTTCATATACTTCTAAATTTAATCCTCTTAATGCATGAACTTGAGTTTCTCCCATTTGGTATGTTTTCCATACATTTGTTAATTTTATTATGGGTTGGGTTGATTTTGTCATGTTATTTTGTACATTTATTCATTTAAATACGTTTTGGATTAGTTGTATTTTAAGAAGTAATCTATTGAATTGAATGTTTGATTTAAATATGTGAATACTTGTGCTTTTTCTTGTTGAGATAATTGATTATATATTTTTAAAGCTATAAGGTATTTTTCTTGTGCTAAATCTACTTGATGATATTCTAATGCAAGTATGGAGTTAAATAATTCTTGTTTTAAAAGTAAGATATTTTGCTTTTGTGTGATTTCTATTTCTTGTACGTTTCTTTTTATTTCGTCTTTATTTGTTGGGGCTATACTTAAAACTAAATTTCTAAATAACTCCATGTTTAATTGTAATTCGAGTTTAGTTATGTGCGAGTGTTTTTCTAGGAAATACATTAACTCGTGTTGTTGTATTAATAGTTTTTGTACTACTTTTAAAACATTTAATGAATTTATTTTATTTATTGATTTTTGTAAGCTGTCTTGAAAACCAATTATTATTTCAAACATGAATCTTATTTGGTCGGTTAATTTTTCTGTTTGTAGGTATGCTGAAATTGTTTTTTGTTTAAATGAAAGTTCAATTTTAGCTAATTCTTTTAGGAACTCAATTTTCTGCGGTTCAGTAAGTAAAACTTCTTTTTTGTGTTTTCGATGGTATAAAAACCAAAGTCTTCCGTAAATGGATTTTATTGGTCTTGACATTAATTTTATTCCAATTATTAATGCTATTAATGCTAGAAGATATAATAATTGGATCATGAATGGTTTTGAAATTAAAGGAGTTGCTAAATGGTCTTCACAAGGTCGACAAATTGGTCCTCCACAATCTATGCCTGTTTCTTCATAATTTTTTATGTTATCTTCACAATTAAAACATGCTGGACAATTTGGTCCTCCACAATCTATTTCCTCTTCTTGGTTGTTTAAAATTTTATCGTAACAAGTTTGACATGGTTCACAATCTTTTCCACCGCAATCGATTCCTTCTTCATCTTCATCTTTTATGTTATTGCTACAATGTGGAACGTATGTGCAATTTCGCCAGTATGTTCTTAAGTAATCATTTGAATTACATTTAGCTATATCTACACAATCTCTGTATTGTGTGTTATTTATTAAACATCTTGACCAATCTTCACAAACCCATTCTGAAACACATGGTTTATAGAATCCCATTCCTCCGCCTCCTCCGCCTCCTCCGCCTCCTGATGAATCTCCATCTGTCGATGTTGAGGTTGGTCTGGCTGTACAAGACATGGTTATTTCTATCGGCAGAGTGTCGTCAGATGCATCATCTGGATCCCATCCCGTAAATATTACGCTTCCTGAACCACAACTTGTAGATGAAATAATTATTTCGGAATAATCCGTTATTGTTATTGTGAACGGGCCTATTATGCTTGATGTGTAAGTTAATATGTCTTGGTCTGGATCTCTGAAATAGTTGTTAAGATAAATACCTCTGTATGTGCTTCCTTCAATTAAAGTTATGTTATTCATTGTTTTGTAATATTCGGGGGGATCATTTATATCTAAAATGGTAAAGTCAAAACTTAAGGAATCTTGTGAGTTATCACAATCAGATGAATCTTCAATTGTGAATGTTAAGGGGTAGACTCCTACATTACTTTGTGTTGGTGTAAAATTAAGATATCCAGTTATAGTGTTGAATGATAAATCTAAATCTCCATAATATGAAAAAACATGTGTTTGTTCATCATCTTCATCATCCATTCCTAATTGGCATGTATAATTGGAGGGATTTGTTCTAGTGCTTTGGTTTATTGTTGTTTCGCATGGATAGAATAATTCGGGCGGGTAATTAACACACATTTGCATTGAACCAGTGACTTTTCCAGTTATGTTATTCGTGGTTGTTTGTATTAAGAATAATTGTAAAATGTTGATTATTAAGAATATGGAGACTAAAGTAAATGTTATTTTTCTTAAGTTCATTGGTATAATTATAATATTTTGATATATAAACTTTACACTTTAATCTGCTTCTGTTCCTGTGAATGTTATTGAAAGATAACCTCCTCCCGATGCATTTGTTGAAACGTTTGCTTTCATTGATAAGTTAAATTCGTTTGAAGGATATAATCTTGAACAAGCTACATGATTTGTATTTGCTGTTGTTAATGTGTAGTATGTATTTTGTAACTCCCCATTACAGCCTGAATCAAGGGAGTAATTCATTGTTGCGTACGCAAATGATGAAGCTAGATCATTAAAAAAAACAAGTGGTGTTTGATCCACTTTAATGGTAACGTTTGCATTAACAGTTCCTGTGTTGCTAACAATTAAGTAATCAGGGAAAGTTCCTAGAATACAATCTGAATTGTCAACTTGGTTTATTGTTTGATTGCTATCTAGAATGGAATATCCTTTTGTTAAATTTGCACTACATGTTCCAAAATTAATTGTGCTTTGGATTAAAGAAATTGCTAAAATTCTTGAAACTTCTAGACGAACTTCAGCATCTCCAGTCATATTTAGAACTTGTCCTGTGGGTTGATTTGTTTTTATTAAAGATGAGAATATAATTATATTTAAACTTATTATTATTAAAACTAAAATTAATGTTATTAGGTTTTGTCTCATCTTTTAAGGTTTGTAAAATTCAAAAATTATTTTACCGGTGTAATTTCCATTTTCTAAAGTTGGAGTTTTCAAAATGAATTCAATTGATTTTGATTGATTTTCGTCTAGTAAGAAATTGTTGTGGCTTGTGGATAATATTCCTGGTCCTTCGAAATATATTTTTACTTTTGATGTGAAGGGGGTTGTTAAAGTCATATTTCTTTTTAACTCACTATTTTTTGGTGCACCGCCAAAATGAAGTATGTCTGAATCCAGCACAAATCCTACATTTTCTTTTATTTGGAAGTCGTAATCCATTGTTTTTACTAAAATTGGTTTAGATAAGTTTAGTTTGCAATATATGAATGTTGTTGAAAATAGAAAACATATTAAAAGAACTATTAAAAAAATATGTATTCTTTTTAATTTATTTTGATTTCTTTTTGTCATCTTTCTTTTTCGTGAGTAAGTATATGTTAATGGTTAATAATATTAGTATTAATAATACTATTACTCCTATTAATATTATGTTTGTTGATACTGCGAATGTGAATTTGGATGGTGCAGGTTCTAAAACTTTGAAGAATAATTCTATTTTTTTATCTTTTACTTGATTATCATTTATAGGTATTTTAAGATTTAGCTCTGCACTTGTTGTGTTATATTGTGTTTCAGGAATATCTAAATAAACTTTAGTTGTTTTTTTACCAAATGGTTCAAAATCCAATACAGGTAAGTCTTGAGTTTTACCATTGTATGTTACTGAAGCTCTTACTGCGTTTAGGGGGGATCCCCATATGCTTTGAAATTCTAAATCGATAGGACTAATTTTTCCGCGGGTTACGTTTTTAGTGTAATCTTCTAGAACTATGTCTGTTGCACCTATGAAAAATATTGTGCTTGCTTTTATGGTTTCTTGAGTTTCTGAACAATTGAAGAATAAATCTGCGGTGTATCTTCCTTCGATATAATTTTGAGATTTTATTTCTTTTTTAATTTCTAATGTTTGTTGTGGCGGGATATAAATATCTGAAATTTTTATTTTTTCTTGAAATTCTCCTGTAGGTGAATAAATATTTATTTCTGCATTTTTTCCAATTAGAGGTTCCGTTCCACCGTTATAAAGAACAAGATTTGCATTAGTGTTTTTTCCTTTTTCAACCGAATCAATTGTGAATGAATTTATTAAACCATATTCTCCTGGAATCGGTATTGAGATTCTTAATTGTCCCACTATTGCCGTTACTGCGCTGAATCCTGCTCCTTCTTGAGGTAATTCTTCTGCTCGAACATTTAATCTTTGTTGACCATAGATTGTTAAATCTTCGTATGCGGGATAAGTTATTGTAACTTGAACTGTTTTACTTCCTTTTGCTTCTAAGTTAAATAATGCTTCAGATGCTTTTGCGTATTCTGCTAATGCTCCGTCCAAAGATATGTTGATTCTTGTTGCGCCATCATGTGTAAAAACCATGAAAGAAAATGTTTCTGTTTTATAATCTTGAAATTGGGTCCTATATGATGGTGGAGAAATTCCTATTGCGGAAGTTAAATTGACAGAAAGTAATAAAATTAAAATAAAAAAAATAGGTTTCAATTAAATTCACCTACGCTTCATATCCTGTGAAAGTTAGAGTCATACTGTTTCCAGTTTCAGTTACTGTTGAAGTCATGTTTGCTACTATGTAAAGATCGATTCCTGGATTTGGTTGAGCAAATGAAAGATTTGTACATGCATTGTATTCAGTATCTGCAACGCTAACTAAAGAGTTTGTTTGTGTGCTACCTACGCAACCTGGTGTTGTAG
>JAQUYS010000050.1 GCA_028691765.1 Candidatus Nanoarchaeia archaeon
AACGTATAGGAAGCGATTGGGTGAGTCCTTAGTTTGTGAGAATATACCTTATTTATGTCGGTGACTATTTAATGCAAATTGTGGAAGGACTTCTTCTACCAATACACGGGCCATTTTCAACTTTAAAGCCTGCTTTCTTCATATTGTCTCTTACCATTCGAGCACAAGAATAAGTCGTTAAAACACAATTAAATTTACATTTAGCATAAACAAGAGAAAAAACCTCTTCAGACCACAACTCAGGAACTTTGCCAGGAGAAAAAGGGTCAAAAAACACAGCATCAAACAAAGAATTGTCACAATTTTTTAATTCCTCTCGAAAATCACCTAAAAATAATTTACCATAAAAATTATTTTCAATCAATTCTCCTTTCTCAATCAAACTAAGCATTAACGTCTTTATTTTTTCTAATTCTGAATTTAAAGAAATATTTTTTAACTCATTCATAATATTAATATCATTCTCAAAAATATACAAATAAATTTTGCAATCAGGATTGATTTTCCAAATTTCTGAAATTGCAACAATGGAATTATAACCTAAACCAAAACAAATATCTGCAATATAAAGTTCATCTTTAACTTCATCCAGAATTTTAGAAGGAATAACATGCTTTCTTAAAGATTCATCTAAAGCTCCGCTTTTAGTGTGATAACATTCATCCAGTTTATCGTTTCTGAAAGTTATGCTACCGTCATCAGTAATTATTTTTTCCATAAAAGAAAACCCTTAAATCAATCCACAAAACATATTTGCGAATACATAAGCGAAAATAGATAACAACACAAAGAAGCCATATTTCTTAAGAACGTGAGAAGACATTTGTTCAAAAGTTAAATTTTTACCAGAGTGTTTATGGTGTCCATGAGAAATATGTTTTTTAGGAGACGTATGAAGTACAAAATAAAGAATACCTGCTAAAATTCCAAAAACAAATACAATCGCAGTCATATAATAATGAGCTGACTTATTTATAGAAGAAATAACTAATAAAGATGCAAATACAACATAATCAATTGTATTAATATATCTTTTATGCCAATAAAGATAAATAAATGCAAATGATAAAAAGAATATTAATGAACTTAGCACAAAATCAAAATACACAAATAAAACAACATATGCTAAAATAATTGTTAATAATTGTAAAGAAGGAATATATTTTTTCATAGCATGTGCTTCATCAGGAGAAGTATTTGCAAAATATACACCAGTAAGTAAACCCATAAAAGCTAAAATAACTGTCAATGAATAAGTGAAGAAATCAACAATCATGGAGTTACCTCACTTCCACAAGTTTTACCGCTTTGGGTTAAAACTAAATCGCTTGAACCAAATGAAGTTTTACCTTCAAAAGGAATAACATTTCCACTAGCATCTCTTAGATAAATACAAAAATCAGAATCTAAATTCCATTGATCCTTAAGTAATTCATAATTTTGTTCTGTGAATAAGAATTTTAATCCTTCTTCATCAATTGCACCATCTCTTACAATGCATTCATCATTTTCTTCGAATTTACAATCAAGTTTATACGTTATTTTAGTTGTCGCTTTTTGCAATGAATCTAAATCTTCATCATCTTTCATAACAAAACCATAAAATATACCTATAACGACTACAAATAAAATAACTGCTACAATTAAATCAAAAGACCAAGTTTGACTTTGTTTCTTCATCAAATAAACCTCACGTAACTTTATTCTCGTGGGTTATTTAAAAAGTTTTTGTTCTTCTTTTAAATAAATCTTTGATCTTATTTTTTAAATATTTAGTAAGTTTTATAAAAAAAAGGGGTATTTTACCGAAAGATTTATAAACTAATTAGGTATTGAAATTTATTATATTTATTTGGGGGAGTATTTAAAATGTCATCATTAGTAAAGCGCTGTCCAGAATGTGGAAGCCTAAATTTATTTTACAACAAAGAAAAAGGAGAAATAATCTGTAAAGATTGTGGCCTTGTTATAGAAGACAAAATGGTCGACTTCGACCAAGAATGGAGAGAATTCGATTCTGAAGCTGCAGCTAGAAAAAGAAGAACTGGCGCACCAATGACATACACTCAATTCGACAAAGGATTGGGAACAGATGTTGGAAGAAAAGCAGATCTTTACAAATTCGAAGGAAAAACTAAATCCAAATTCTTTAGATTACAAAAATGGCAACAAAGAGTTTCATCTGCATTAGAAAGAAACTTAAAACAAGCACTTTCTGAATTAAAAAGAGTTTCATCATTTTTAAGATTACCCTCATCCGTTGATGAAGAAGCATCTAGAATTTACACTTTAGCAGTTCAAAGAGGATTAGTTAGAGGAAGAAGTATGGAAAGCGTTGTAGCAGGAGCACTTTATGCTGCATGCCGTAGACACGACGTTCCAAGAACTTTAGATGAATTAGGAGAAGCTTCTGGAATTGAGAAAAAAGAAATTGGAAGAACTTATAGATTTATTACAAGAGAACTTCAAATTAAAATTCTACCTTCAAATCCAGCAGACTACATAGCGAGATTTGCAAGCGCTTTGAAATTAACAGCTGAAACTCAATCGCGTTCAGTAGAAATAATCGAATCTGCACAACATGTTGAATTAACTTCTGGAAGAGGGCCAACTGGAATTGCTGCAGCTGCACTTTATGTTGCTGCTTTAATTAATGGAGAGAAAAGAACTCAAAGAGAAGTAGCGGATGTTGCAGGAGTAACTGAAGTTACAATCCGAAATCGGTATAAAGAGTTACTTGATAAGTTGGACTTAGAGAAAGAAATTAAGAAAACCAAGAAGAAGAAATAATTTATTTTTTTATTCTATTTCGATAATTTTTTTCAAATTAGACACAAAAAATATTGAATTTTTTATAGATTGTTCTGCAAAAGGTTTATTTGCATTTGCACTCAAATTATAAGTAAATCTGCCTCGATTTCTTTTTTCATCAAAAAATATTTTTAATAAATTTTCTGCTTTATTTGATTCTTCATCGTATATTTTAAATAATTCTTCATCGAGTTTTTTATTTTTAACTAGCTCTTTGAATTGTTTATAAGTTTTTTTATGTTCTTCAGGAGCAGATGTTTCAATGCCTAAGGAAAGTAAATATGCCTTTGCAGTATAAAAAATAGCATAATAACTTTCAGAAATAACATTATTAAAAAAAGTTTTATCTAAGGGAATGAATACTGCCTCTTTAGCTTTGTCATTAACAGACAATTCAAAGGTTGCCTTTGCAATTATTAATTGATTTTCCGCCCTATCTAAGTAACCTCTAACCCTTATATCCATTTTCTATACCTTCTTCCAATAATTCATAAAATGCTTGTGCATTTTTTAATAACGATTTGTTGTTAACAATTTCCTTGGCATAATTAACATTTTTTTCTGTTAACATATCTAAAAAATCCTTTTTTCTCAAAACAAACAAATGAATTTTTGGTATTAATAACATTGTTTTAGTTTCAACAAAACGTTGTATTGAAACAATTTCTTTGTCATCTGGCACAATTATCACTAAATCCATATCGGATTTTTTTGTTTGAGTGTTGTTTGCATAACTGCCTGTGACCAAAATAATGTAATTAGTGATTTCTTTTATTTTTATTATTTCATCATAGTTTGGTAAATGTGTTGAAGTTATCTCATCTAAATATGATAAGTTAATTATACTTTCTCTTGAAAATTTTAATTTTACGATATTTGTTTTACCAATTTTTTTAGTTGTTAAAATATTTTTTTGGATTAAATCTTGTGTTGCTTCATAAATTCGTTGATATGAATTGCTTTTTAACATAAACATCAATGATCTTATGTTTGTTTCTAAAAAAACATTTTTTCTAAACAAATTAATGATTTTTATTTGATTTTTTGTTATTTCCATTTTGAGATAATATTATCTCATTTAGGAGATATATAAACTTTTCGGTTTTGATTTATGAATTAATAACAATATGAGCTAGAAGTATTCATTTATAAGGTTTATGCGGGGTTGTCCAGTGTGACTATTGTTCAAAACAAACAAGCCGCTCGAGAAAAATTATTCGATGAACATGAAATCAAAGAAGATTATTTACAAAAATTAAATGGTGTTGATGCAAAAACATATTTATCCTTAGCAGAAACCAAAAGTTTTGAAAAAGAATTAGAAAAGAGATCTAAAAAAATAAATTAATTTCAGACTTTTTTAATTTTCTTCTATTTAATAATTTTTTTTGTTTTTTATTCATTATAATGGTTTTTTCAAAAAAATCAAAATATCTGAATCTCAATCGTTCAATTTTTTTAATTAATTTATTATCTCGAAACCAATTTCTAAAACCATCTCTGTAATTTAACCATTCATTATAAACAGGATTAACAAACAAATGTTCCTGTATTAATTGTTTTTTAGAAATTACTAACTGAGGCGTATAATAACCACTATTTTTTCTGATTTTGTTGTTTTTCATTTTTTCTCCAATCCGTATTGTTTTGCACTTGTCTGGCACAAACCAAAGTCATAACTATGACTTAACGAATTGAAGAATTTTTTCTTTCAACACACATATAACATATAAAATGATAATTGTTATTTAAATATTTTTATTTTAAATACCTATTATTAATTTAACTTTTAGAATAAATTTTTGAGCATTGATAAAGATTTCATTTAATCTTCTTTCTTCGTATGTTTTTATTGCTGAATATCTTGCATGATGACTTTCTCTTCTAGCATCATCAAAATAAGTTACATATTCTTCTTCAAATATTTTGTGCGCTTGATTTAATAGTTCTAAATCTTCTTTTTCGATTTTATCAGGAACAAATAAGTGTCCAAGTGCAATTTGTGCTGAAATATGATTCTCAACTTCATACCCTTTTGTAAGAATTAAAGCTTTTGCTGAATAAAGTATTGAATAATACGAAATTGTTATCGCCCAATAATTCCAAAATAATTTTTTAGGTTCAGTTTCATCTGGTTTAATATCTTTGTGAAATTTTGCTATTAATAAACTATTTTCTGATTTCTCTAGAAATAATTTGATTTTAAATAAATTATTTGTTTCTTTAATTGTTTTATTAAGATTTTCTTGGAAAAGTTTTTCATATAATTCTTTTTCATATTTCATTCAAAAATTACCTCCCAAAATTTTTGCGGGTTGTTTAATATTATATGACTTTTTAATGCTTGTTTTCCAACATTTTCTTCATTGTTATCTATCATTAGCTTAAACTCGTTATATGAAAAAAACATTGGATTAATTTCTTTGTTAAGTAAAGTTTCTAATTTGTTTAAAGAAATAGATTTTTTGCCATCTTTATTTAATATAATCAAATCAATATCTGAATTGTTTGTTTGTTTGTTTTTGGCATACGAACCAAATAAAATTATTACATCATTTGTATTTAATTCTTTTGAAATTAGATTAATTAAAGGTTGATTTTTTAAGAAAATTATTTTTTCTTCTTCTGATGATATTGCCAAATAAGATTTTAATATGGGTTCATTATCTAAACTAATTATTTTTGAGTTTCCTATTACATTTATTTTTAATAAATTTTTCATTTTATTTATTTCTCTATAAAAAGTCGCATATGGAATATTCAATATTTTACTTAGTTCATTCATTGTGAAAGATTGTTTGTTTTTTCCTAGATAGTTTATAATTTTTAGTTTATTATCCATTTTTGAATAATATTATTCATATTTGATATATAAATGTTTTTATTTATAATTAAATGAGAATTATTATATTTATAAGGTTTATGCGGGGTTGTCCAGTGTGACTGTTGTTTAAAACATCATTAAAACCAAAGATTTTACGAAAGTTTATAAACGTAGTTTAATTTTGCTTTTTTATAAAGGGTATTTAAATGACAAACGAATTATATTTGGATGAAAAAGTACTTGAACTATCGGATTTAAAAACTAATTTTTGCATAATTGTAGGTGCAAGACAAGGAACTTTTGAATTTGCTGAAAAAGGAATTGTTGCAATGTATATTGAGAATAAAGAACCAAAAATAGTTTATACACCATACACCGTCCCTGAATCTTATTTAGGATTTGATGATATAATGTATTCTTTACAAGGATTATTAAAAATAATTCCTGAAGAAAATAAACAAAATATTTTTGCTAAAAATAAATTAAGTGCTACTCTAAAGCAAACTATAAATTCCAAACTTGGAGGCTTAAGTGTAATCGAATTGAACTCTTTTGAACAAAGTTGTTTAGATTCATTAATTAATTATATGCAAGAAAAATCAAGTTGATGTTTTTTAAGATATTCTTTAAATTGAGAAATATTCTTAGGTTTAGTTGTAAACCTAGACCTTTCAAAATCTATTAAAACAGGAGTTAAATCTTTTTTTACAATTATGTGTTTGTAAGGATTCTTCATTTCCATTTTATTAATTCCTGTTTCATCAAGAAGTTCTAATTGCTTTAAAATCGCTTTTATAACTTTAGAAATTTCTCTTTGAGTTGCCTTTTCTAAAAACTTATCTATTCTAGTTCCATCTATAAATTCCATAACAACATAGTTTTCAGTAGTTTCTATTAACTTAGGACCGATTCCCAATTTATTTACGTGTTTTAAATAATTTCCTTCTAACAAGGAAGTGTTTTGAGATTTTGAAGAAGGAAGCTTAACTTTGATTGCAACATCTTGAGTTTTGTATTGGGCTTTGTAAACTAAGCCGTGTTTACCTTTGTCCCAAAGTTGGATGTTTTTATATTTTGAAGGAATGTTATTTGTAACCATGTTTATGTGCCTCAATTAACATTTGATAATAAATATCTTCATTGAAAAATATTAGTTTCTCATTTTTTTCAATCTGTTTTCCCATATTTTCTC
>JAQUYS010000051.1 GCA_028691765.1 Candidatus Nanoarchaeia archaeon
TATTCCACTAATAAGGCTAATAAAACCCATCATTGTATCAGATGTAGTTACAAATACCATAAATAAAAATGTCGTTAAACCAAAGAGAATTGAAGTAATTGTTTTTGCTAATTCTATTTTTTTAATGATTTTTTTATTCATTTCATTACCTCCCATACGTTTTTTAAATATGCTAAAACTTATTCCTGAAATTAAAACCCCGTAAATGAACAAAGATATCCAAATGGAATAAGTTAATAGTCTTTTTGTTGTATTTGTAATTTTTTGAGAAATAACTTGATTGCCTAAGTTTAATTCATCTGAGATTTTATTGAAATTATGTTCTATCCACATCTTTGCAGGATATATTAAAAGACTATTTTGTGTTTCTAATTTATTTTCAATATTGCGAATTTCTATTAACAACTCTATTTTGGATTTTAACTCTGAAACATAAGTTGTATTTGCTGTGAACAAAAATTCTTCAGATGTGTTTGCTTGACCTTGAGCCAATGCTTTTTCGGCATTAGTAATTGCAGAATCAAATTTTCTTAAGGAATTGATTTTCAAAGAAGAATTTATGTCTGCGAGTATTTTTTGAAGTTCTTGAAGTTTTTTATCTGCTTGAATAACATTATCGTGTTCTAAATAATGTTTATCAAACCAAGATTCAACATTGTCTGAACAGTCTTGATATAACTCATAAATTAAATAATTGTTAAATTCACGATTTGTTGAAAAATTAAATGAATTTGTTTTGCTAATTAAATTTTTTTGATTAGGACATATATCTGCTAATTGAGTTATCAAAAAATAATTTATTGCAGGAGATTTACTAAGAATTTCTGTTTTTAAATGCTCCTCATTTAAATTTTGAAAATACACTTCATTTTCTTCCAATATTTTTTTCAATTCATCGGTTGAAAAAGTCTTGGTCATTAAATTATGTGCTAGTTGAGTTGTAATTCCATCTAACCACCAAGAATCAAAATAACCATATTTATTGGATATGTCTGTTGAAATTATTCCCCTTAATAAATTGATTTGAAATAATTGAGGGGATATATAATCTCTAATTATCCCTATTTTAAAGTAAATGGTTCCATTTCCAATATTTGTAAAATAATGCTCCGGATCAAATACCTCTGAATCATCTTTTATGAAAAAAAGACTATAATTTTGTGTATTTTTTAAATTTAATTCATTTTCTATTAGATCAACCGGTGTTTCTAGTTTTTTAATTGTTTCTTCTATGATTTCTTGATAAATTGAGGGGTATTGAACAAATAGGTTTTTTGAAATATAATTAGTATTATTTATTTTGTTTGAAGATTTTTGAAATTCAAACTTGATTTTTGAAGAGTTATAAATATGATTTGATGAGGGAACAATTTCTTTATATCCTGTAGGGCAATTTCGAATTTTAGAACTCGAAGAGGTACAAGGATACATGAATGAATCTAAATAATTTTCCAGAAAGGTATACGAATTTGAGGATTCTATAGGTTCATTTAATTTGTTTTCTAAAGTTGTACTCCCTAAAGGAATGCAAAAAATAATTTCAACATCTGTTTCCGTTTGATTGTACCATTCAATCTCAAAAAAGTATTTATCTTCATATCGAATAGTAGTTAAAGTAGGTAAATCGTAATAATATCCTATACTATAAGGACTACAATAATTTACTTCAGGAGTCCAAATCTTATAGTTTTCCCAATATTCTGTTGAACTGATTAAAGAAGAGGTGATATTCCCTGAAGAATCAAAAAAATATAAATTGGTTGAGTTTTTAGGTGCCCATAAATAGACATAATTTTCTTCTAAATATTTATCTTTTTCATCAATCCAGTAATCTTGTTGAAATTTATATTGGGAGTTTCCTTCATCATCAATAATAAAAATGTCTTTTTGTTCTACTTCCGCCAATACATTAAAACACATGATTAATAATAAACAAAGATATGTTGATGATATGAATTCTTTATTCATTTTTTCGTTCTCGTTTAATTATTGCCCACCAAATTAAAAAGATGATATTAAAATGAAGAAGACTATAAATAAAACCTGCCATAGAGGGTTTTTCCATATTTAACATCAAAACAAAAAAAACAAGTGCAGCTATGGCGCCTAATTGAAAGTCTTTAGACATTAACAGAAATGTAACTATGATTGCTCCTACTGCCAGTAGCATATCGAGTCCAAATTGTCCCCAAGAATATTTTGGAAATTGTTTAACGTGTTGTTTCTTAGAGCATTTCTTTTCATGAGTTACAGCTTTACTTTCAGTAGCAAAACTCTCACCACAATATTCACATTTCCAACTATCGTCGTTTTTAAAAAAATTTTCAAACATTTCTTCATAATTCATTAACTTATTTATAAATGTTTGTAAAAGGTTTGTAATATATTACTATATTAGTTAATAAAAATTAGTAAACTATGTTTGTTCTGTGGTCATTGGTGATTTTATGAAAAGAAAAGGATACACAACTATTGCCTTACCAAACACATTAATAGAACAAGTAGAATTGATGATTAAAGAGAAATCAAATGGTTACATTTCTAAACCTGAATTTATTAAAGAAGCTATTCGAGATAAAATAAGGGATATTCGCGAACTTCAAACAAAAGTAAAGAAAAAAGAATAAATCATTTTTAATTTTGAATCAAAAATTAGATTAATGTAAATGGAATCGTGTTTTAATCTTATGCGCTTTTAATGATCATATTTTATTCTTTTAATACACCGGAAACTTTTCGGAAATTCTAACGGAGACTATAAATATCTCCTGGTGTTAAATGAAATTAAGTCATATTAAAATAGAAAAACATATAAGTAAGTACACATACCTTACTTATGTGATACAAAATGACTAACATGACTTTAGCAATACCCCAAGAACTTCATACAATCATTAAGCAACACTCTGAAATCCGTTGGAGCGAGATTGCTAGAAAAGCTCTTTGGGAACAAGCGAGAAAATTAGAAATAATGGATGAGATATTGTCGAAAAGCAAATTAACTGAATCCGATGCAAAGGAAATAAGTAATTTGATCAAAAAACAAGTTTCCAAGAGGCATAAAAATAATGAGGTTGGTAATCGATACAAATGAAATTATTTCCGCACTAATTAGAGATAACCTTACAAGAAAAATAATTTTAAATAGTTCATTCTCATTTTATTCTCCAGATTTTGTAAAAGTTGAAATCTTCAATCATAAAAAATTAATTTTAAGAAAAAGTGGTCTTTCTGAAATCGAGTTTAATGAAGTTTTAAATATGTTATTCGAAAATATTCAGGTTGTTCCGATAGATAAATACCATTCTTTTTTAGAAAAAGCCAGATTAGAAATAGATGATGTGGATGATGTTCCTTTTGTAGCTTTGGCCATGTCAGAAAATTTTGATGGAGTTTGGACAAATGATAAACATTTTAATAAAGTAAAAGTAATAAAAATATATTCTACGAAAGATTTGATTCTTTTACTTTAAAACTTTCTTTGTCTCTTCAGCAATCATTAACTCTTCATTCGTAGGAATCACCATTAACTTAATTTTAGAATCTTTTGCAGAAATTAAAATTTCATTTTTATCATTCTTCTTTTTATCCAATTTCAAACCAAGACCTTTCAATTTAGAAACAATTTTCTCGCGAATAAACGCTTCATTTTCTCCAATCCCTGCAGTAAATGTGATTGCATCAACAGAAGGCAAAATTGAAACATACGCACCAATGTATAGAGCAATTTTGTACGTAAACACATCTAAAGCCAATTCATATTTAGGATTTTTATTTCTTCCTTCACGTAATGTTCTAACATCAGAAATTCCAGAAATTCCTTTCAAACCACTTTCTTTGTTTAAAATAGTTAAAATATCTTTCAAACCCTTTTTTAATTTCACAGATAAATAAGGAATAATTCCTACATCCATATCACCACAACGAGTACCCATAATCAAACCAGAAATAGGAGTAAAACCCATAGTAGTATCTATTGATTTACCATTTTCAATAGCAGTTATACTTGCACCATTACCTAAATGACAACTAATTATGTTAATTGTTTTCTTTTTTAAGATTTGAGCAACTTGTAAGGAAATATATTCATGAGATGGTCCATGAAAACCATATTTACGAACACCATATTTAGAATAATATTCTAAAGGCAAACCATAAGTATATGCTTCACTAGCAATTGTTTGATGAAATGCAGTATCAAACACAGCAACTTGTTTTAATTTAGGTAAAAATTTTTTACAAAGTTTAATTCCAATTAAATTAGCGGGATTATGTAATGGTGCTAAAGGTGAACACTTTTCAATTTTTTTAATTACATCCGAAGTTATCAAAACAGAACTTTTAAAATATTCTGCTCCATGAACAACACGATGTCCAATTGCATCAACTTTAAAACTTTTCATTAAATTCAAAATTAATTCTACGCCTTCATCATGATTTTTAATTTTTTTAGGAGTTATATCTTTACCAACTTTCAAATAAGACTTAGGAGAATTTATTTCATCAACTCTACCTGAAATCAAAGAATTATTTTTTTCTACATTAATCAATTGAAATTTAATTGATGAACTACCGCAATTAATAACTAAAACATTCATTTTTACTGTGCCTCTATTGCTGTGATTATGATTACATTAATAATATCTTCGATATTGCAACCTCTACTCAAATCATTTACGGGTTTATTTAACCCCTGAATTATTGGTCCAATTGCTTTTGTATTTGAAAACCTTTGAACAAGTTTGTATCCAATATTTCCACTATTTAAATCAGGAAAAATTAACACATTTGCATCACCTCTCAAAGAAGAATTAGGACATTTAGTTTTTGCAACTTCAGGAACGATGGCTGCATCAACTTGAAGTTCACCATCTATGGTAATTAAAGGACGTTTATCATTAACATATTTTATCGCCCGTTTTATTTTATCTAAAACCTCATCCTCTGCACTACCTTTTGTAGAAAAAGAAAGCATAGCAACTTTAGGTTCAATTCCAAACATCTTAGCAGAATCTGCAGTAGATATAGCAATATCTGCCAATTCAGTTGAATCAGGATTTTTATTTAAAGCACAATCCGCAAAAAGATAATTTTTATTTTCTGCACACATCAAAAAAAACGAAGAAGCGATTGAATGATCGGGAGTTTTTATAATTTGCAAAGCAGGACGAAGAGTATCTGCCGTAGTGTGAGTTGCACCAGAAACCAAACCATGAGCAATTCCTTTATGTACGAGCATAACTCCAAAATAAGAAGGATCTTTAATTAAGTCTCTAGCTTTACCAATATCAATTCCTTTATCTTTTCTCAACAAATACAAATCAGAAACAAACTCTTCAACAAAATCACTCTTTAAAGGATTAATAATTCTTGCACTAAATAAATCTAGGCCCATCTTCTCAGCCCTCAAAGAAACAGAATCATCCATATCAAGAATTATCAAATCCGCAATCCTTTCTTTCAAAATAAAATCTGCGGCTCTTAAAACCCTTTCATCATTTCCTTCAACTAATACAATTGTTCGTAATTTACTCTTCGCTTTTTCCTTTAACGAATTTAATAAGTCAATCATAAATAATCCCTTTTAATATATTTTGTATGTAATAATTTATGTGCGTTCTCTCCACCAAATTTTCCAATATAATTTTTATATAATTTTAAAACCGATGCATTCTTGTGAGATTTTCTAATCTTCTTATGCTTATCTTCATTATTTAATGCTTCCGCTCTCTTTTGTAAAACTTCATCATCTTCATATCTAGGTTGTCCGCCACCACCAACACATCCACCATAACAAGCCATAATTTCAATAAAATCATATTGACAATTACCTTCACGAATAGATTCCATTATTTTTCTAGCTTCACCAAGAGTATGAACTGCGACGGCTCTCACTTTTTCTTTTCCAATCACCAATTCGAATTCTTTTAAAGTTTTCAAACCACGAATTTTTTTAAATTCAATATCTTTACAATCTTTTCCAGAAATAAAATCTGCCGCAGTTCTTAATGCAGCTTCCATTACACCACCAGTTCTACCAAAAATAGTTCCAGCACCAGTACTTTCGCCTAAAGGATTATCAAAATCAGAGTCAGATAAATTTTTAAAATCAACACTAAATTGATTAATTAATTTAACAAGTTCAACCGTAGTTATAACAATATCAGTATCATGTTTTAATTCACTTCTTGTAATCTCAAACTTTTTAGCAGTGCACGGCATAATATCAACAAGAATAATATCTTCAGGTTTTATTTTATTTTTCTTAGCATAATAAGTTTTAACTAAAGAAGCCACCATTGCTTGAGGACTTTTACAAGTAGACATGTGCTTTAACTCATCAAAGAAAAACTGTTCACCAAATTTAATCCAAGCAGGACAACAAGTACTAATCAAAGGAAGATTCTTTTTCTCTTTAAATCGTTTAACAAATTCAGTAGCTTCTTCAATGATAGTTATATCTGCACCAAAGTTAGTATCAAAAACTTTATTGAAACCAATTTGTTTCAAAGCAGAAACCATTTTTCCAGTAACTGAAATTCCAGGTTCAATACCAAAACATTCACCCAAAGAAGCCCTGATTGAAGGAGCAGTTTGAGCAACAACATGTTTTCCAGAATTCAAAGCATCAATAACTCTATCCAAATCAGTTTTCTCTCTTAAAGCCCCGGTAGGACAAACAATAACAC
>JAQUYS010000052.1 GCA_028691765.1 Candidatus Nanoarchaeia archaeon
TTTCTAAATCCAATGAAAGTGTTTTCATTCGCATTTACCTCCATAACCCAAGCAAGGGTGGCAGATTGCTCCGCCACCCGCCGGGTATCCGTTGTTGTCAGGCGAGGAAGTCCTCGTCGTCGTCCGTTGCAAAGTCGGACTCCGCAGAAGCCTTGCCACCGAGCGGTTCTCCGTCACGAATCTTCTGGAGGTTGTTCAGCCCGCAGGCGATTCCGCGATTGCCGTTGGAATTGAACGCATAAAAGGTAATGCTGGCACGACCGTACACGCCGGAATACACCTCGCTGCGGGTCAGAATCTCGTTGCGGTCGGCATCCACAATGCCGGGAGCATTTGTGGCGTTTGCGTTGATGAAGTAGCTGTTCTTGTACGCCTCGTCGTCGGGTCTTTCAGTATCACCGTCGCGCAGGGGCAGCTTCAACGACGCCATCGGAGGCACGGACTTGCCGTTGCCACGGAGCTTTGCCTCGCCCTCGTGGTATGCCGCCTCCAGAGCAGCTTTGATCTTGGCGACCGTCTTGGTGTCGCTCTTGGGGATAATCAGGGAAACGGAATACTTCGGAGCGCCGCCGTTAATCGACTTCGGCTCCCATGCGTTGACATAGCTCCAGCGGGTATTGGGACCAGTGATGACCTTCATCGGGTTAGTAACATTCTTAGACATATTATTTGTCCTCCTCATAATCATTAAAATCTTGTTTGGCTGTACGGATCGCCGGTCGTTTATCGCTCTCCGGCACGAGCGTTGGCTTGCCTTGCGGCTTTTCGATAAGTCCGCTGAGAAGCTCCTCAAACCGAGCTTTTCCCAGCAGCTTTTGCATTGCAGTGATACCCATGACACTGGTTTCGTAAGGGTCATATCCAGCGTCTACGACAGTCTTGGCAACCGTGTCCTCATTGATGTAGCGACGGTTGCTTCGACCCTCGACTAACTTCCAGCCAGACCATGCCTTGCCGCTGACGGCGGCTTTCAGCGCGTACTCGCGAATATCTGACGCCCACGCGATAAGACCGTCGAGCTTGCCGAGGATGTCCTCGATTTCGTCATCCGTAAGCAGCGGTGGGAGCTTGAAGTCATATTTCGCAAGCTCCAGATTGTGCGTCGCTCTGGCACGACAGTCGTTTCGAGCCTTGCAGAATTGACACCATTCGCCGCACTGGTAGCTGCCTTCTCCGGCGTATGCAAGCTCTGCGGTGGGCTTGAGGACTTCCTCCGCCCATCTGTAAAGTTCATCCTTCGAAAGTGTGTAGGTGCTGATGTTGTCGCGCCTCGGCTGGAATATGGTCATGCAAACCGTGTCGATGTCGTAAAGTGCGTCGAACATCTCAATTGCGCCGAGCCCGTACAGCATCATCTGCGGATTCTGTTCAGCGGACACCATAACGCCGACGCCGTACTTGAAATCCGTGACATAAAGGGTGCCGTCCGCGATAAGCACGAAGTCGCCGGTGCCGTAGCCGCTTTCTACATACTTACTGAAGTCCAGCCGCTGTTCGATGAGAGCCACGGGGTCAGGACAGGTCTGCTTTGCCGTGGTATACAGCTCCAGACCGTATGCGGCGTACTCGTCGGCGCAGGCTTCCATCTCTGCATTGTAGAAATCGAGGTTTTCTGTCGGGTCTGTGGCTTCCATGCCCAGCGCCTTTTTGAGCTTGTACTCGCAAAGCTCGTGTGCGCAGGTGCCCTCGCGGGCATAATCGCTTCCGACATCGTCGTAGCCCTCACCGAGTCGCGCCGATGGAGGGCAATGAAGCCATCTCGCTGATGACGATGCGGAAAGTAAAGCGTGATTACCCATTGCCCAGTTCCTCCACGTCCGCCAGCAGCGCCGGATACTCTTTCGGGTCGATATCCGACAGCTTCGACGCACCATGCTTGATGAGCAGCTCTCGCACCTGCGCCGTGAGACCGCTACGTGACTTTTCAGCCAGTACCGCCCGTACCTGCTCCAGTGTGAGAGCTGGTGCTACAGTTTCGCTTGTCAGCTGTTCCTCGGCTTTCGCAGTATTGCCGCAGAACAGCTCCCGCAACGAGTCTGCCACACCGATGAGCGCGTCGCCGCAGCGGTGCAGCTCGTCAATTGCTTGGCTGAGTTCGTTCATTTTGCCCATGACCTCTGTCTCCTTCCTTCGAGCGTTCGCCCTGCGCGGCAAGTGCTGCCAGATTTCGTGCAAGGCGTTTTGACACCGCGCTTATCGCGTACAGAACACCGATGATCTCATCGTCGACCTCGATGCCGCGACCGGCTGTGTCAGTGGGATTGGATTTTGCGTCCATCTTGATACCTCCGTTTCCGGGGGCTTTCTCGCCCCTCACTATCTAAAGGACAGGGAGGGACGAGAACCCGTAGTGGAAATTCAGCTTTTCTCGAAAAAGTCTCTGAGTGCCGAATTGGAACGCAAAATACCGCGTAAACGCTTCTCGCGGTAGTAAACGCCGTCGATGGTAATGTGGAAACGGTCAGCGATGTCCTGCTTTTTGTCGCCGCGCACCATGCATTGCCACAGCTCACGGTCTTCCGGCAGGAGCTTGTCCAGTACACTTATTAAAATAGAGAGCAGTTCGCGGTCTTCCATAATCGAGCCGATATCTGCGTCCTCGTCGGCAACATCGAAACGGCTCTCCATTTCACCGTCGCCATCCTTACTCCATGACTTGTCCAGCTCGACGGTGCGGCGGGTATTACGTTTGGTGCAGAACTCGCAATCGTGGTCGCATTCGTTTTTGCCCTTGAGGACGCACTCGGTCTTGCTGATCTCGTAGCGTTCAGCCGCACGAAGGTCTGCGGCGTTGCGTCTGCCGAGCTTGTCCCCGTCCGCAGTACGGGCGAGGCGAACAGCGTATCCGGCTTCCGGGTCATAGAACCAGCGCTGCTTATACGGATTGCTTGCGTCAGGCTCTTCAGCCGGAGCGAAGCAGACCTTTTTGCTGACGGGTATGTACTCACCGTTTTCGTCCTGTGCGTAGAAATGCTTGAAATAGAGCTTCTGATAGTGCTTCATAGCTTTTCCTCCTGTGATTTTCATTGGCTCGTGTTGAGCCGGTTCGGGTGGCTTGCGGACTCGAACCATCACGGGAGGAGGTCGTGCGTGTCGAAATTCATAGAAATGTTGCATCTCGGTTTGCCTCCATCAATTGACTTTTGTGCTTTTCCGTGTTATACTGGTTTAGTAAGGTTTGTTACGGATTGCAGGCGACAAAAAAAGCCCCTGCGATTCCTCGCAAGGGCTGCTGAACAGTCCCTGTCTGAAACCTCAAGGACTATCCAAATCTTGATAGAGTTGGTGTCAAACCGAGTTAAGGTTGATAGCGTTGATAAGGTCAAAAGTTATCTACGGAGGCAAATTTGATGACAAACGATGGTGTACCACGTCTTTGCGGCGGTACTTTTTTCACGCAGATACTACAGTCACGGAAGCCTACTGTTTCCCAGCGGCAGCGTACACAAGGTGAATCAGACGTCTTTCACAACGAAGACGTTTTATTTGCTCTGCTCCTGCTTGTTCAGCCGGATGCCATCAAGCCTACGGGCAATTCCTTTGAAACATACACCACGAATTATAAAAAATGCATGGGTAGCATCGGTGAAGACCTGAGGTTTGCCAATGAGACAGTTATGTCAGGTTTCACCAACAGGTTAGCGTGCGAATATCAAGCTGTTCTTGATGAGACGGCAGCATTTTGTTTCGACTTTATCGATATAAGAGAAACGCCGCAAAACCATGTAAAACTGGTTAAGCGGCTGATTGAGATTATTCGAGATGACACGAGCATAGCTGATGATGAAATGTTCCAGATTGGACGCAACGGATATAGGGTGAACAAAAAGGCTCTGCCAAAGGTGACAGAGGTGAATCTGCCCGATTTTCTTTTATCAGTCTGGGCTTTTATTGCGTTGTACAGGAAAGATAACAATATAGGTAGAAATACGATTGTTGCTTGGAGCGACCAGCGAGCAGTAGGTCGCTATACTGGCAACGATGGGTCGAGCATAGCACAGACAATAAATGTTACGATTCCACCGGTAGCTCCCACTTATACGAAAACAGATGAAGTCATTGAGGATGATCCTTACATTGAGAAGGACGAGCCTTCAGCGGAAGAACCTACGCCAGACCCTGCGCCTAATGTGACAAATCAAATCATAAACGCGCCCGCTGTTTTCTTTAACAGCGGCGCAAACGTCATGCAAATCAATAACACGGGAACTATAAACATAGATAGGGGTGGCAAGACATGAGTAAAGAGCTACAGGTCGCAAACAATACTTTACCCGCCACCACCGCTCCGCAGACGGTTATTCATAACTCCGGCGACAATGTTACGCAAATCGCCAACAACCAAGGCGGCACGATAAATGTCTTTATGCCAGCGGCTAACGGCGCAGTGTATAACGCCGCTACAAAAATCAGCTCGGAGTACTATAACCTGTTTGTCATCGGCGGCGAGTCCTTTAATGAGAATTTCTTCCTGATAGATAAAGAGCGTGCTTTGACGGTAGCCGAGGGCGTAGCAGAGGATATATCCGCGCAGTTTGCTTCGCTCACGCCGGAAGCGCAAACGGTAATTAAGACCTTTCCCTCAATCTTTACAAGCGAAACCGTGTATGGCGACGCCGGAGCTTGCCAGCTTGCTCTATTTGGCGTTGTGACGGACATTCGCATACAGGAGAATGGCATCAAGGTTTATTTCCAGCGATTTTGCACTATCCCTCAGCGAAGCCTTAACGAGCTTACACGTAACCTTGCGTTAAAAGGCACTCCGACCTTTAACGAATTGAGTAGAACGCACTGGACGATTAAACGGATAAACCTGATTGAAGAGCTGAGGGCTGCAGGCATCACCGTTCTTGCTCCGATATAAACCGTACTAAACCATAGTAAACCCGTGATAACACTTGTATGAGAAAGAAAAGAGTGTTAAAATAGTAGTCGTAAACGATGAAACGGAGGATTCCATAATGAATAACACGCCCGAAAACACCATGCCGGAAAAGTGGGTCAATCTTGAGGATATAGCGGTCTATCTCAGCATGAGCGAGGATACCGTGAGGACATGGATAAAAGAGGGTAAGCTACCATACTACCGTGTCGGGAAACGGTACAAATTTAAGATTTCAGAAGTAGACGAATGGATTAGAAGTGGAAAAATGCAGGGTTAAGTGCCCGACGAACTAAGGAGTCAATCATATGCAAATGCCGGAAATGCTTGATAATGTGAGCAAAACCGTCAGAGACGATTTGACGGTAACAATAAAAAAGGGCGACAAACTGTCGGTAGCGGCAGCGTGTTTTTCCATCTACGCCTATCAAGCCCTCAAAAAGCAGCTTGACGGCATTTCTGAGTTGCACTTTATTTTCACCTCGCCGACCTTCCTTCAGGAAAAAGCGCCTAAAGCAAAACGTGAGTTTTATATACCGCGTCTCAGCCGTGAGCGATCACTTTATGGCACGGAGTTTGAAGTTAAACTTCGTAATGAGCTGACGCAGAAAGCCATTGCCCGCGAATGCGCCGACTGGATTCGTAGGCGGGTACAGTTCCGCTCGAATTTAACGGGCGGCAATATCAGCGGCTTTATGAATGTGACTGGCGAAGAAGCCGTGACGTATATGCCGCTGCATGGCTTTACCACCGCCGATATCGGCTGTGAGCGTGGCAACAACATTATCAATCCTGTCAATAAAATGTTCGCACCGCTCTCCGGCGAGTATATCCGTATGTTCGACCAGATATGGAATGACAAAACCCTGCTTGAGGATGTTACAGAGCAGGTTGTTGATGGCATCACCGCCGCATATAACGAGAACTCACCTGAGTTTATATACTTTGTTGCGCTCTACAATATTTTTAATGAATTCTTAGAGGACATATCCGAGGATGTGCTTCCCAACGAAGCTACTGGCTTTAAAGAGTCGAAAATCTGGGGCAAGCTGTATGACTTCCAACGGGACGCCGCGCTTGCCATCATCAACAAGCTCGAAAAATACAACGGCTGCATTCTTGCCGACAGCGTAGGCCTTGGCAAAACCTTTACTGCGTTGGCGGTTATCAAGTATTACGAGCTTCGCAACCGAATGGTGCTCGTGCTTTGCCCGAAGAAGCTGGGCGATAACTGGCATACATTTAAGGAAAACTACCTGAACAACCCGATAGCAGCAGACCGTCTGCGGTATGACGTGCTCTACCATACCGATCTTTCCAGAGACCACGGTTTGTCGGGAGACATCGACCTTGCCAAGCTGAACTGGGGCAACTATGACCTTGTGGTCATTGACGAGAGCCATAACTTCCGTAACGGCGGCGATTATTCCGGGCGCGGTGACGACAAACGCGAAAACCGCTATCTCCAGCTTCTTAACAAAGTTATTCGCAAGGGCGTAAAGACAAAAGTCCTCATGCTCTCCGCGACGCCGGTAAACAACGGCTTCTCCGATTTGCGCCACCAGCTGGAGCTTGCCTACGAGGGTAATCCGACCTTGATTAATGACAAGCTCGATACCACGAAGCCGATTGACGTCATTTTCCGCAATGCTCAAACAGCCTTTAACCGTTGGAGCAAGCTCGACCCTACGGAGCGCACAACCGAGAGCCTCTTGCGTTCTCTCGACTTTGACTTCTTTACGCTGCTCGACAGCGTGACAATAGCCCGCTCTCGAAAGCATATAGA
>JAQUYS010000053.1 GCA_028691765.1 Candidatus Nanoarchaeia archaeon
TAAAGCTATCAAAAACTCAAGAGTTGGACCACTAGACGTGTCGTTAAGTAAATGAATCTCATCAACCACAAACACACCAATATCTTTAATCCATGGAGAATTATGTCTAATCAAAGAATCCAATTTCTCACTGGTAGTGATAATCACATCATATCTTGCCAAATAAGAATCATCACCATCCATATCCCCACTAGTTAAAGCAATTTTAAACTGAGGATACCTTTTAACAAATTGATTGTATTTCTCATTGGCCAAAGCCTTTAAAGGAACAACATAAACTGATTTTTTATTACAATTTAATATGGCCATTTCACCAACTAAAGTTTTCCCAGAAGCAGTCGGAGTACAAACAAGCAAATTTTTACCTAAAAATAAACCCTTCTTTATTGACTTAACTTGAGAAGGTCTTAAAATAGAAATACCTAAACGTTCCAAATTACCATAAACCACAGAAGGAATTTTATCTTTAAACTTAATTAACTCCATAGATAAAGAAAAAATAAAACGATATAAAAAACTATTTATTCGTCTTGCATTAATTTAGCAAATAAAGCTAAAATAATGATTACAGCTCCAACAACAATATATCCAACACCATGTGCAAGTCCTGCAACAGTTTCATTTAGATACGTTCCTAGGCCCACTAATGCGAATATAGCTCCAACAAGAAGCATAACAACAAGAACTAAAGATTTAACAACGTTGTGAGTAATCTTAACAACCTTTTTCTCAACATCTTCCATAGTTTCTTTTACGCTTTCTTTAACATCGTTGATTATTGTTGATTTAAATAGCGATCCTAAAAAATCTTTTAAACTCATTTTTTATCCCTCTTATGAATTAATCTTCCAACAGCATATCCTAATAAAGCTGCACCAATGAGTGTTGTTAAAGGATTTTTTTTAACAAAATCTTCTGTTTTGCCAACATAAGATTCTTCTTTTTTCTCCTTTTTCATTTTCTCTCACCTCGAGATTATTTTTTCTTACTCGTTTTTTTAGCTCTAACACTCGTTTTTTTAATTACAGTGTTGTGTGTTTGACTAACCATTTTATTTACAGTAGTTTTCATTTTTTTAACTACAGGCATTTTTTTTAACATTTTTTTAACTTTAGGAACCTTTTTTCGAATCTTTTTTTCAGCAGATTTAGCTTTTTCAGATAAAGTTTTTTCAAAATTCATTGCTTCTTTTTTTAATAAAGCAACATATTTTTTTCTGTTTTTTTCTAAATCTTTTAAAAGATCTTCAGTAAACTTCTTACCTTCTTTTGAATCAATTTTATTCTTCTTCATATAGCCTGAAAGCTCTTTTTCAATCTTGTCTTTAGTTAATGCAGTAATGCCTAACCCTAAAAGAAAACTTTTTTTCATTAAATCCTTCACTTTTTTCACCTCAATTTTAAATTTCCGATAATTTTTTATAAATTACTCTGAGATTCTCATCATCTCGAACTATTTTACTCACACCAATACTCATGGTATTTATCGCTCCAACCATTTTGTCAAACAATTCTTGCCTTAAATCTCTAAATGAAGGCCTTTGTTGAACAATAGTTAAAAAAGCGTCAATGTTATTTAAAATCATTTTGATTTGTTCTCGCTTATCAAGCAAAAAAGCATCATCTTTGATTATAAAATAAGTTTTATATTCCATCTCTAAAGCAATTATTTTTTCAACATCGTCTTCAAGTTCTTTAAACATGGTTTTAATATTCAATATGAACTCATACATTGTTTGAAAATCTTCTTCTTTTTGTTCAATGTTCTCAGTTTCTAAATGAGATTTAAACGTTTTAATTTTATCTTGAAGCTTTAAAACCAATTTGCTGATGTTTTTATTTATTTCATCATCATTTATTTCAATCTGATATAAAGTTTGCCGGGCTCTTTCCTCTCCTTTTAATTTTTTGAAAAAACCGAACATATAGTCACCAATACCTACTTTAAGGTTTAAATTCTTTATAAACCTATCGTAGAGAGAAAAGCTTTAAATATTAAACTAAAGCAATTTTAAACATGACAAACACTAAATCCCCTCAAAAAGAAGAATTCGCACTAATAGGAAAAACCAAAGGAAAAAACTTAGAATATCCTTTGAAAAACTTAAAAAAACACTTCATAGCCTTAGGCTCATCAGGAAGCGGTAAAACAGTTCTAACTAAAATATTAATCGAAGAATGCGCAATGAATAAAATTCCTTCCATAGTTGTAGATGTACAAGGAGATTTAGCTTCTCTTGCAATTATGGGCGACCAAAAAGAAATAGAAAAACACGATTTATCTCTAGAGTCTTATAATTGGTTTAAAGAAAATGTAAATGTCACAATATATACTCCCATTTCAACAAAAGGAATCCCTCTGTGCATAAATCCTTTAAAACTAACTCAAACAAAATTACCTGAAGAAGAAATAATTCCCATTATGCATGCAATAGCAACATCAATATCCAAATTATTAGGATACAATACATCAAATGACAAAGGAAAATCAGCAGAAGCTGTTTTATATACTCTTCTAAAAAATTCATACGATACAAAATCATCTATAGACTCATTCGACAACTTAGCAAATTTAATACAAAACTTAGATTCAAATTTGATGGGAGAAGTAACTCAATACATGAATGAAACAGAAATTATAAATTTAGTAAAAAAAGTAAAATTCATGACCGTAGGAGAAAAAAAATTAATATTCCAACTAGGAGTTCCTTTAGACGTAGAATTCCTATTAAAAGATTCAGATATAAATGTAATTTATTTAAACACTTTACCAAATCAAGAAGAAAAAGAATTCTTTATCACAAACTTAACAACCGAATTATACCAATGGATGCTTTCAAACCCCTCAGACAAAATACAATGTGCTTATGTCATAGATGAAATCGCACCATACTTGCCCGCTACATCAGAAAAACCAATGACAAAAACAATATTAAAACTATTGTTTAAACAAGCAAGAAAATATGGAGTTGCATGTATGATCGCAACACAAAACCCAGGAGATATAGATTACAAAGCATTTGCACAATTTGGTTCATGGGCAATAGGAAGATTAAGTGTAAAACAAGACATTAAAAAAATAGAAAACACATTAAAGACTTTAGCAGATGCAGGAGATTTGGTCTCCACATTACCAAAATTACAACCAGGAGAATTTTTATTATTTGCACCAGATATGTCTGAAAAATTAATTCACTTAAATGCTCGATGGTTATATACAAAACATCAAACATTAAACGAACAAACCATAAAAGAATTAATGAAAGACAAACAACAAAAATATAAAAAATATTTTGTTAAAGAAACGGAAGTAAACCAAACTAAAACAATTACCGAAAAAAACCAAATATTCAAAGTAGAAAAAGAAATTACAAAGAAAGAAAAACTAAACACTTGCTTCATATCCTTAAATTCAGAAGACGCAATGAAAGTTGCCAAAAAAAATAGAAAAAAAATGTTTTGGTTATTCGGTTCACCAATAGAAAGCGTAGCAGAAATAAAACAAACGTGGCATCCTTACATCATGACACAAATCCGTTCAAGAGATAAATATTTGTGGGGTATGATAAAAACAAAATTCAAAAATCACATAGTATTCTTCGATGGAAAAACCGGAGCAATAATTAAAGCCAAGAAAAGAAAACACATAGAATTTCCAAACACAGGAAAATTAGTCTCTTTAACAGAAAACCAAATCTCCGTAGCTAAAGCAATAATGTTAAATAGAAAGCCATTATCAAATGCAGAAATTTCAGACATAACAAAATTATCTTCAAATATAGTTTCAAATGCGTTAGAAGTTCTATTAAAACAAGCATTAATAACGTTCAAAAAAGTTGCAAACTATAAACAATGGTTTTCATTAAACCCATTCAAAGCAAAATCTGTTAGAAAAATTTGTACAAAAGCAATCTTAACAACACATTGTACTGAAAATTTTCAATTACCTTCTTTAAAAATAGATGAGAAAAGTATAATTCATTTTGTAACGATGTGGTTCAACGAAGCTCAAGTTGAAAAAACAAAAATTGTTTATTATCCAACATATAAGATAACTTATCTAAGAAAAGGACATACTAGAACTATATTGTTAAACGGAGCAACAAAAAGAATAGAAAAATTACATTTTTAGAGTCAGTATGAAAATATGATGGTCAATTTAATTAATCAATTCCAAGAATGGTTTTAAATGAGTTTCTTTTTGTAAACCTAATAATTTTTTCTCATCAACAGGTTTATCTAAATTATTAAGTATTTTATTTTGATTGAATGCTTGTTTAATTTTAGTTAAAAGATAATTTCTTTCATTAACTAAGGTTTCTATTTTATCATTAAAGAAGTAAAGAGATAAATTTTCTTTAATATTATTCTCTTTTTGTTCATTTAAAATTAAATCCTGAGCAATATGTAAAAATCCTTTTATACATTTTTTATAATCTTCATCATCTATTGCATCAAGAAAAATTCTTATTTCTTCTTTTTGAGAATATAATTTAAATTGTAAATGTCTATCACTATGTCCTTTACTATGGCTATGTATCATTGATTCTTTATTTACACTCTCTAAAATAAATTTGGATGAATTCAAATTCAAACAATATTCATCTTCTATTAAAGAATTAGTTTCAGATAAAGTAATTATCAAGTCATTTTTTGAGAATTTAACTAAATATTCATCTTCAGTTTGACTTCGAATATTTTTTAAATTAATTGAGTTTGCATACTCTGGTAAAACATAAATATATTTTGGTTTACTCATATTAATTTCCTTTTTATATCTGAGTTCAATGAATCTTTGGATAAATCATATTTTTTGTACACTTCAATCCAATTATCCATATTAAAATAATCTAAAATATTTGAAAATTGATATAATTTAATATCAAAAGTTTCTTCTAATATTTGTTTTACACAAATAAAATATAATGTATTGAGTTCTTTAGTTTGTACATTTTTTGGATTTACCCATCCTTTGCCTATATTTACATTAACAATATTCAAATCAATAGTCCAATCTAATTTTTTAGATAGTTGATTTAGAGATTTATTTTGCATAATTGCAAACATAGACAAATCATTATATGTGCAAACAACAACATATTCTTGATCATCTAATTTAATTTGTATTGTTTTATGCAAAGTTTCATACTTTGTTCCTATGATGTTGCCTTTTTGAATTATATTTGTATTTTGTTCTGAAGATAAATTTTCAACAATTTTAATTAACCTTAAAATAATTTCTTCATGCGTTTCTTTTCCTTTTGCTAATTGTTCTAATTTCTTTTTAGTAATTTCTTTAAGCCTAATTGTGGTGGATTTATCTGTGGATGATATATGGATCATTGTGAATACCTCTTTTGTATACAATGTATACAGAATATACAAAGCATATATAAATGTTTCGAATTCACAACTTCTTTTCTAGGAAGAACAAGATATTAAAATTAACAAAACCGAAAAGAATAATTAAAATTAGTATTTTTACGAATTTTTTTCAATTCTAGGATAAGTTCCTGGTCTCATAAAAACCTGAGAAGACTTCACAGCAACACCTTTATCATTCTTAATTAATTCTTTAGAAATTAAAGGACAAATACCAACACAAACTAATTCATTCTTTAAAGTCATTACAGCAACCAAATCTCCCGCTTGAATATCACTTTCAACCTTAGCAATACCACGAACCTTTAAAGATGCACCATTACAAATAGTATCAACAGTAGTATCTTGAACCCAGATCTTAGGCAAATGAGCAACAGCTTCTTCAACAGGACGAGTCAATTCTCTAATTTTACTTTCATCCCCTTCTTTAAGATAATGCATAGCATCCGTTAAGTCTTGCAAAGTACACAAATGATTAAATTCATTAAATGGTCCTGCTTTAGTTCTTCTTAATTCAGCCATATGTCCGCCACAACCCATAGCGCCACCAATATCTGAACAAATTTTTCTAATATATGTTCCCGCTTGACAGCCGATTTTAAACAAAACATCCTGACCAACAATTTCTAAAATTTCAAAATAATAAATTTTCCTGAATCTCCACTGTCTTTTAATAGCAGACTTAACAGGAGGAAGTTGTTTAATTTTACCAGTAAATTCTTTTTCAATAACGCTTCTTAATTTTTGCTCATCAAATTCCTTGTGCAAATGCATAAGACAGATATATTCTTTTCCAGCAGGCAACAAAGTTTGAACAATTCTAGTACCGTCTGCAACCGCAACAGCCAAAATACCTGTAACATTAGGATCTAAAGTTCCAGAATGCCCTGCTTTATTGGCTTTTAAAATTTGTTTAACATAAGCACTAACTTGATGACTTGAAGGACCCGCAGGTTTATCAACGTTAACAACACAATATTTTAAATGTTCTTTAATAGGTCGTTTATATGGGTCGCAACCAAATTTAAGACTGGTTTCAGATTTAACTCTAGTCAGAACTTCTCTCTTAAACTTTTCAAAAGGTAAATCTCCCATATTTAAAGGAATAAAGAATTGTTTTTAAATATGTTGCTTATTTTAGTTAACGACAAAAGTAACCTATTCTTGAAAAACAAGGAAGCGATTTCGTTAACGTATAGGAAGCGATTGGGTGAGTCCTTAG